>NZ_JCBATA010000001.1:0-259279 GCF_059816245.1 Frankia sp. RB5 | reverse complement strand
CGAAGCCGAAGGCGAGCCCGAAGCCGAAGGCGAGCCCGAAGCCGAAGGCGAGCCCGAAGCCGAAGGCGAGCCCGAAGCCGAAGGCGAGCCCGAAGCCGAAGGCGAGCCCGAAGCCGAAGGCGAGCCCGAAGCCGAAGGCGAGCCCAAACCGAGGCCGACCCGAAGCCGAAGGCGAGCCCAAACCCCGGGGCCGGGACCCAAAGCCGAGGCCCAAGACCAAAGCCGGACCCCTGGGCCAGCCCACAACACCCCGAAGCCGAAGGCGAGCCCCACCCCGGATCGAGCCCCGCTCGATCCCTCGGGGGGTCCCGGGGGGTCGCCCCCCCGAAAAAATTGCGGCCCACCGGGAAGCCGACCAAAGTCGGCGACCACGATGGGCCGGCTCGTGGGCGAGGGGGGAGTTGAACCCCCACGTCCGTTAGGACACACGGACCTGAACCGTGCGCGTCTGCCATTCCGCCACTCGCCCGAGTGGGACTATCTCGTAACCAGGGGACACGCTATCACGCCTGAGATGTCCGCTGCGCCGGGGGGTCGGGGGAGCCGCGGACATGTCAGGCTGCGGAGCCGTAGGGCGTCCGCGCCCGGGGGCATACGATCTCACAGACCGGGAGAAGGGAGGTCGAGCATGGGCGTGCTACAACGCTTCGAACGGCGCCTGGGCGGCCTCGTCGAGGGTGCGTTCGCCAAGGTGTTCAAGGGCGGGGTCGAGCCCGTCGAGATCGCCAGCGCGCTGGCCCGGGAGACCGACGACCGGCGGGCGGTGAGTTCGAACCGCGTGCTGGTGCCCAACGAGTTCGCGGTGGAGCTTGCCAGCGGCGACTTCACCCGCCTCTCCCCGTACGACCGGGCGCTGTGCGACGAGCTGGCGGAGATGGTCCGTGAGCACGCCGCCGAGCAGCGGTACACCTTCGTCGGCCCGGTGACGGTGCGGATGTCCGAGGCCGCCGATCTCGATGTCGGCGTGTTCCGGATCCGCAGCAGCGTGGCGGCGGCCGATCCTGGCGTGGTCGCGGGCCGCCGGTCCCGGCCACATCCGAGCGCCCCCGGCACCCCCCATCTAATGATCACGACGAAGGCGCCGGGTGGCTCCGGCGTCGGGGAACGGGAGTACCCGCTGGACGCCGAGACGACTGTCATCGGCCGCAGCGTCGAGTGTGACATCCGCCTGAACGACACCGGGGTGTCTCGGCGGCATGGCGAGATCCGCCGGCTTCCCGACGGCCAGTTCCTGTACGTCGACGCGGGGTCGACGAACGGCAGCCTGGTCAATGGCCGCGCGGCGACGCAGGTCAAGCTGGTCAACGGGGATCGGATCGAGCTGGGCACCGCGACGATCGTGTTCCAGCGCGGCGAGGGGCGGGGCGGGGCGGGGCGGGGCGCCGCCCGGTCGACTCCCATCCCCGAGCGGGTGGCGCAGCGCCCGACGGCGCCGCCGGACCGGCGCCCGACGCCACCGCCGGACGATCCGTATCGCCGCGGGTCGACGCCGCGCGGCGGGTCGACGCCGCGCGGCGGCCGCGCCGAGCCGTACGCGCCGCGTGACGCGCGCCCGGGGCAGTCGTATCCGCCGGATCCGTATCGGGATGGGCCGGCGCGCTCGGTGAGCGATCCGGGCCCGCGGGACCGCGGGCGGGGCCCGTCGGCCGGGGCCGACGGCTACGCGGGCCAGGACCGGTACGCCGCGCGGGACCGCTACGCGGATCGGGAGCGGACCTCCGATCGGGACCGGACCTCCGATCGGGACCGCGTGGGCCGCCCGGCGCGCGGCGGGCACGACCCGTACCGGCGCGACCCACGCGATTCCCCTGGCGAGCGCGGCGACGACGTCTGGGGCGATGATCCTCGCCGCGAGCCCCAGCGGGCCCGGCCCGCGATGGACGACGGCCTGGAGCCGCTGGAGGACGTGTACGACGCGCAGACGCAGCTGCCGGGCCAGATGGACGTCCCGCGGCCGGGCGGCGGCGGGGGGCGTGGCCGGTCACGCCCTGATCGGGGCTGGTAGTCGTCGATGGACCCGACCGAGCCCAGCGAACTCGTCCTGCTGATCGTCAAGATCGGCTTTCTCGCGCTGCTCTGGGGCTTCGTCCTGGTCGCGGTGCGGGCCGTGCGGCTGGACATGTTCGGCCCCACGAAGCGTCAGCAGCGGCGCGGACCACCGCCCATGGCACGCCCGACACCCCCGTCGCCGCCTCCGCAACCAGTGCACAAGCCGCGGTCTCCGAGCAAACTCGTGGTAACCAAGGGGCACTTGGCAGGCACAACGATTCCGCTAGGATCGTCCCCTGTCACCATCGGACGGGCACAGGACTCGACTCTGGTCCTCGAGGATGACTTCGCATCAGGACGGCATGCGAGACTCGTGCCCCACGACGGGCAGTGGTTCGTCGAGGACCTGGGCTCGACCAATGGCACATACCTCAACCGTACGAAGGTGACCAGTCCCATGCCGGTACCTCTCGGCGCGCCGGTCAGGATCGGGAAGACGGTCCTGGAGCTCCACCGGTGAGCCTCAGGCTTCACTTCGCCGTCCGCTCGGATGTCGGGCACGTACGGGAAGGAAACGAAGACTCCGCGTATGCCGGCCAGCGTCTGCTGGCGGTGGCCGACGGCATGGGCGGTCATGCCGCGGGCGAGGTCGCGAGCTCCACCGTGATCTCCCGCCTGGCCGATCTCGACGACGAGGTCGACAGCGACGACCTCGTCGTCGAGCTGAACGAGGCCGTCCGCGACGCCAACCGCCAGCTGCGCGAGATGTCGCTGGAGAACAGCGCCCTCGACGGGATGGGCACGACGGTGACGGCGGTGCTCTCGTCGGGCGACATGCTCGGCGTGCTGCACGTCGGGGACTCCCGCGCCTACCTGTTGCGCGACGGCGTCCTCAGCCAGGTCACCCACGACCACACGCTGGTGCAGGACCTGGTCGACCAGGGGCGGATCACCCCGGAGCAGGCCAACACGCATCCCCAGCGCTCGCTGTTGATGCGTGCCCTCGACGGCCGGGAGGTCGAGCCCGACCTGTCGGTGCGCCAGGCGGTCCCCGGCGACCGGTACCTGCTGTGCACCGACGGTCTGTCCGGCGTGGTCAGCGAGGACACGATCCTCGAGACGCTGCTCCTGCCCACCCCGCAGGAGGCGGTCGACCAGCTCGTCGACCTCGCGCTCAAGGGCGGCGGACCGGACAACATCACGGTCGTCATCGCCGACATCGAGGAGGATCACGGCGAGGCACTGCCGTACCCGCTGGTCGCGGGCGCGGCGGCGGAGAAGCGCGTGGTGCCGGGGGCGGCCTCGGCGCGCAGTGGTCCCGACCCCCGCCATCCCGACACGGAGTCGGCGGCGGCGAAGGCCGCGCGCATCGGCCGGTCGGGGTTCCACCGCCGGGACCGTCAGCAGCAGGCCAGTGACCGCGGCGACGACGAGGGCGACGACGCGGACGGGGAGGGGGCAGGGGCCGGCAGGCGCCGCAACGGGCGGCGGGTCCTGTTCGTCTCCACCATCGTGCTCGTTCTTGTCGTCGCCGGTGCCGCGGGCAGCTGGGCCTGGGTCCGCGGCCAGTACTACGTCGGCGTCGACGACGAGGACCGCGTGACGCTGTTCCAGGGGGTGAAGGGCAGCCTCCTCGGCGTCTCGTTCTCGTCGGCGCTGTCGCACCACCAGCCGCTGTCCGACGTCGCCGAGCTCGACCGGGACGACCTGCGCAGCGGCATCCCGGCCGACAGCCGGGCGGACGGCGAGCAGATCATCGACTCGCTGGACAAGCCCACCCCCACCAGACCGGCGGCACTCCCCTCGCCCAGTCCGACCCCGACCGAACGGCCGAAATCGCCCTCGCTGCCCGCCGGTGGCGGCCTGCTGACGGCGGCCTGCGCGCAGGCGACCCAGGCCCCCGGTGTCACCGCCGTGCCAGGATGTCCGCCCTCGCCCACTTCGTCCCCGTGACCTCAGGCCAGCGATGACCCGCCCGCCGATTCCCCTCCCCCCGCTGCGCAGGCCGAGGTCGGCGGATCTCACCGCCACCTTCGCCGGGCTGCCGCTGCCGCGGGGCAACGACCTCCCGCCGTACCGCCGGCGCGAGCTGGCCCTGCTCGTCTACGCCGGTGTGGTGGCGACGAGCGCGCTGGCCGCGCTGACCCTCGCCGACGTCGGACAGCTGTCGCTGGAGGTCCTGACGATCGGCATGGGGTTCTTCTGCCTGTGGGCGCTGGCGCACCTCGCGGTGCGGCGCTTCGCCCCGGCGGCGGATCCGGTGCTGCTGCCGCTGGTGGTGACCCTCAACGGGCTCGGGCTGGTGATGATCTATCGGCTCGACCTGGCCAAGAGCGAGGCGGCCAAACGGGCCGGCACCCACATCCCACCGAGCGCGGCCCAGGTCCAGCTGGTCTGGACGCTGCTGGCGGTCATCGTCTTCGTGCTGGTCCTGGCGGTGGTGCGGGATCTGCGAAGCCTCGCCCGGTACGCCTACACGGCGGGGCTCGTCGGCATCGTGGGACTGTTGCTGCCGATCGTCCCGGGCATCGGCACGAGCATCAACGGCGCCCGCCTGTGGCTGCGGATCGGGCCGTTCTCGTTCCAGCCCAGCGAGGTCTCGAAGATCATCATTCTGGTGTTCTTCGCCGGTTACCTGGTGAACAAGCGGGACGTGCTCTCGCTCGCCTCGCGCTCCGTGCTCGGCATGAAGCTGCCGCGTGCCCGCGACCTCGGCCCGCTGCTGGTCGCGTGGCTGGCGAGCCTCGGCATCCTGGTGGTGCAGAACGACCTCGGCTCGTCCCTGCTGTTCTTCGGGATGTTCATGGTCGTGCTCTACGTGGCCACCGAGCGGGCCTCGTGGATCATCTTCGGCCTGCTGCTCTTCATGATCGGCGCGGTGATCGGCTACCACCTGTTCGGCCACGTGCAGGTCCGCGTCAACGGCTGGCTGCACGCCTTCGACGGCGACAACCCGTCCAACCAGTCCTACCAGCTCGTGCAGGGCCTCTACGGGTTCGCCGCCGGGGGTATCACCGGCACCGGGCTCGGCCAGGGCCACCCGCAGAAGGTGCCGTTCGCGAACACCGACTTCATCATGGCGAGCCTCGGCGAGGAGCTGGGGCTGACCGGGGTGATGGCGATCCTGACCATGTACGCGCTGATCGTGCTGCGCGGCATGCGGGCCGCCCTCGGGGCCAAGGACGCCTTCGGCAAACTGATCGCGACGGGCCTGTCGTTCACCCTGGCGCTTCAGGTGTTCGTGCAGGTCGGCGGGGTGATGCGGCTCATCCCACTCACCGGGCTCACCCTGCCGTTCGTCTCCTATGGTGGATCGTCCATCGTGGCCAATGCCGCGATCATCGCCCTGCTGCTGCGGGTGAGTGACAGCGCGCGGCGCGCCCCCGAACCCGTCCTGGATGCCCCGCTGTTCGATCCGGGCGCGGTCTCCGAGAGCCCCACACAGGTGGTGAAGACGACATGAACCGCCCGGCGCGGAAGGTCGCCGTCGCCTGCGTCGTGCTGTTCGCCGCGCTGCTGGTGAACGCGAACTGGTTGCAGGTGGGCCAGGCGAGCAGCCTCAAGACCCAGCCGACCAACGGCCGCCAGGTCACCGAGCGGCTCGAGCGGCAGCGCGGCGCGATCGTCGCCGGCGACACCGAGATCGCCCGCTCGCTCCCGTCCAACGACCAGTACAAGTACCAGCGGCAGTACCCGACGGGCAGCCTCTACGCGAACGTCACCGGCTACTACACCCTGTTCACCGCCGCCGGGATGGAGCGCTCCGAGGACGAGTTCCTCTCCGGCGACGACGACCGGCTGCTGGCCAGCCGGGTCACCGGGCTGTTCACGAACAAGCAGCCCCGCGGCGGCTCGGTGATCACCACGGTGCTGCCGGCCGTCCAGCAGGCGGCCGCGCAGGCACTGGGCAACCGCAAGGGGGCCGTCGTCGCGCTGGACCCGAAGACGGGCGCCGTGCTGGCCATGGTCACCAGCCCCTCGTACGACCCGAACGCGCTGGCCAGCCACACCGAGAAGACCGCGACGGCCGCCTACGGCGTGCTGTCGAGCGACAAGGCCCAGCCGCTGCTGAACCGCGCCACCCAGCAGACCTATCCGCCGGGCTCGACGTTCAAGCTCATCACCGCCGCCGCCGCGCTCGCGCAGGGCCGCACGCCCGACACCCGGATCGCCGCGCCCAACGAGCTGCGGCTGCCGCAGAGCACGGCGACGCTGCCGAACTTCGACGGCGAGACGTGCGGCGACGGCCGGACCGACACCCTCATCCACGCCCTGACGATCTCCTGCAACACCGCGTTCGGGCAGCTCGGCATCGACCTGGGCGCGGACGTGCTGCGCCAGCAGGCACAGGCGTTCGGCTTCGGCGAGACCTTCCCCGACTTCCCCCTGCCACAGGCCCGCAGCGTCTTCCCGTCGACGCTCGACGGCGCGCAGACGGCGCAGTCGGCGATCGGCCAGTACAACGTGCGGGTCACGCCCCTACAGATGGCGGAGGTGGTGGCGGCGATCGCCAACGGCGGCAAGGAGATGAAGCCCTATCTCGTGTCCGAACTGCGTGGGCCGGACAAACGGACCATCAGCCGCACCAGCCCCAAGGAGCTGGGCCAGCCGATCAGCGGCGACGTCGCCGGCCAGCTCACGACCATGATGGAGAGCGTGGTGACGTCGGGAACCGGCCGCAAGGCACAGCTCGACGGCGTCTCCGTCGCCGGTAAGACGGGTACCGCGGAGCACGGCACGGGCGAGCCGCCGCACGCCTGGTTCGTCGGCTTCGCGCCGTCGGACGCGCCGAGGGTCGCGGTCGCCGTCATCGTCGAGGACGGCGGGGGCGAGGTGGGCACCGGCGGTGCCATCGCTGCCCCCGTCGCGAAACAGGTCATGCAGGCCGCATTGGACACGCCATGAACAACTCCCCCGGCAACCCGACGTCGCCCTCGCAGCCGTTCGCGGGTGCCGCGTCCCCGAACACCGTGCTGGACAACCGGTACCGGCTCGACGGCCGGATCGCCGCGGGCGGCATGGGCGAGGTGTGGCGCGGTCACGACCAGACCCTCGGCCGCCCGGTGGCCGTCAAGCTGCTGCGCCCGGAGTACGCCAGCGACGAGTCGTTCCTCGTCCGATTCCGCGGTGAGGCGCGGCACGCGGCGCGGCTGTCGCACCCGGGCGTCGCGTCCGTCTACGACTACGGCGAGGTCGCGACCGCCGACGACTACCCCACCGCCTATCTGGTGATGGAGCTGGTCGAGGGCGAGCCGCTGTCGGCCGCGCTGCACCGGGAGAAGCGGCTGGCCCCCGAGCGGATGCTCGACATCCTCGGCCAGGCCGCCGACGCCCTGCAGGCCGCGCACGCCCTCGGCGTCGTGCACCGCGACGTCAAGCCCGGCAACCTGCTGCTGCGCCCGGACGGCGCGGTCAAGGTGACCGACTTCGGCATCGCCCGCGCGGTCGACGCCGCCCCGCTGACCGCGACCGGCATCATGATGGGCACCGCCTACTACGTGTCGCCCGAGCAGGCGTCCGGGCGGCCGGTGACGCCGGCGTCCGACGTCTACTCGCTCGGCGTGGTCGCCTACGAGTGTCTGGCCGGGCGCCGGCCGTTCGACGACCGCAACCCGATCGTCGTGGTGATGGCCCACCAGCAGGACACCCCGCCGCCGCTGCCCTCGGACGTCCCGTACCAGGTGCGGGCACTGGTCGAGTCGGCGATGGCCAAGGACCCGAGCCGCCGGCCGAGCTCGGCGGGCGCGTTCGCCCGCTCGGCGGCGGGCATCCGGCGCAACCTGTGGCCGCCCGACTCCCCCGGCCGCTGGCCGGGCCAGGCATCCAGCCCGCCCGACGCGACCGCACGCCATCCCGGCCCGGGTGCCGGCATCCCGCCGACCGGCGGGCAGACAGGCCGCCCGCTGCGCGCCACCGCCCGCAACCGGCCGCCGTCCTGGCTGCCGCCGGCGCAGAACCCGCCGTCCGGGCGGACGAGCGGGCCCGGCCGCGCCGGCTCCGGCCCGGACCGCACCCAGGCGGCGCCCGGTGCCGCCCCCGGCGGACCGAACCTGCCCGCCACCGCCATGCACAGCCCGCCGTTCGCCGACACCGACTACCACGACGCCGGCTACGGCGAGACCGCCTACCGCGGGCCGGCCGAGCCGACCGGGTACGGGCAGCAGGGTGGCTACGGCCCCGAGACCGGGTACGGCGACGAGCCCGGATACGGTGGGGACGGTGGCTACCGGGGGGGCGCCGAGCGCGGTGGCGGCCGCGATCCGGGCACGCTCTACCAGCCCGGCCCGCCCGCCTGGTCACGCCCGCCCGGCGGGGGCGGCGACGCGGACGAGGCCTGGCAGGGACGCGCCGCCCGCCGCCGCACGGACGCCGGGCGCGGCTCCGGCCGCCTGGCGCTGCCCCTGCCGGTCCTGATCATTCTGTTGGTCCTCACGATCGCCATTACCGCCTTCGTGACCAACAAGTTGTTCTCCAGCAATGGTTCCGAATCGAACTCGGCCGCCACACCACCAGGGGTGGTGTACCCGACCTCATTCGGTGATGAAATCGTCAACGGCAGTGCCGGGTCGGCGGTCTCCGGCGCGGGAGGGGCGACGGCGGGGGAGTATTCGTGACCGACGCGACGGAGATGTACACGCCCGACGCGGCTCCGCAGCTCGTCGGCGGCCGCTACGAGCTGGGCGCCGGCATCGGCTATGGCGGCATGGCCGAGGTCTACCGCGGCCGGGACATCCGCCTGGGCCGTGAGGTCGCGATCAAGACGCTGCGCTCGGACCTCGCCCGCGACCCGACGTTCCTCGCCCGTTTCCGGCGCGAGGCGCAGTCGTCCGCGGCGCTGAACCACCCGGCGATCGTCTCGGTGTACGACACCGGCGAGGACGAGATCAACGGGACGCACATCCCGTACATCGTCATGGAGTTCATCGAGGGCCGGACGCTGCGCGACGCGCTGCAGGCCGAGGGCCGGTTCACCGAGCGTCGCGCGATGGAGATCACCGCCGACGTCTGCGCCGCGCTGGACTACAGCCACCGGATGGGCATCATCCACCGGGACATCAAGCCGGCGAACGTGATGCTCAGCCCGGACGGCTCGGTCAAGGTGATGGACTTCGGCATCGCCCGGGCCACCACCGCCACGTCATCGACGATGACGGCCACCGCCGCCGTGATCGGCACCGCCCAGTACCTGTCGCCCGAGCAGGCCCGCGGCGCCCGCGTGGACGCCCGCAGCGACGTCTACACCACCGGGGTGCTGCTCTACGAGCTGCTCACCGGCTCCCCGCCGTTCCGCGGCGACAACCCGGTCGCCGTCGCCTACCAGCATGTCCGGGAGGACCCGGACCCGCCGTCCGCGCACGACCGGGACATCTCCCTCGAGGCCGACGCGATCGTCCTCAAGGCGATGGAGAAGGACGCGGACGACCGGTATCTGACCGCGGGTGAGATGCGCGACGATCTGGAACGCGCCCTGGCCGGGCGCCGCGTACACGCCATGATGGATGGTGGTGGCGCCAACGGTGCCGCCACCACCCTCGGCCCCGCCACGGCCGCCAGCACCGCGCTGATGGGCCGCGGCGACCGCGCCGGCTACCCCACCCGGGACCGTTACGGCAGCGACGACCGGTTCGAGGCGGACGCGACGTCCTACCGGGACGACGGCTACGACGACGGCCGGTTCGGCACCGGCCCGTTCGACCGCTACGACGTCACCGGCGCCATCGACCGCCGGGCACTGCCCGACCCGCAGCGGTCCCAGACGTGGAAGTACATCCTCGCCGGCCTCGGGATCGTCGTGGTGTTCGTCGCGGTCGTGCTGCTCGCGACCTCGTTCCTCGGCGGTGGCGGCGGCGGCTCGGCGGAGCAGATCACCATCCCCTCCGGCCTCGTCGGCCAGAGCGAGACGCAGGCCCGGGCCCGGCTGCAGAGCACCGGGTATCGCGGCACGCCACGCATCGTCACGGTCGACGCTCCGGACAAGGCCGGGCAGGTCATCAAGGTCGATCCCGCGCAGGGCAGCAAGGTCGCCATCGACGGGGTCATCACCCTGACCGTGGGCAAGGCTGCCGGGGACGTGACGATCCCGGATGATCTCATCGGCAAACCTCAGGCCGCCGCCGAGGCCGAGCTGCGCAGCCTCGGTCTGACGCCGAACTCTCAGGTCTACGCCAACCCGTCGTCGCACAAGGTCGGCACGGTGGACAGCACCGACCCTGCGGCCGGATCGCCGGTCAAGCCGGGCGCGATGGTGACCCTGAACATCGTCAGCGCCAACGTCAACGTGCCCGACGTGACCAACCGGTCGGTCTCGAGCGCGATCCAGCTGCTCAGCCAGTCGGGTCTGCAGGCGACCCAGCAGTCGGTCGTCAACAGCAACGTGGCGCCCGGCACGGTCATCGACCAGTCGCCTGCCAGCGGCAACGTGCCGCGCGGGTCGACCATCACCCTGTCGGTGGCCACCGCGGCGCCGACGACCGCCCCGCCGAGCCCCACCGAGACCGCCCCGCCCGACGGCCAGCCCACCCAGCAGCCCGGCACCCCCTCCCCGTCCCCCACCCTGCTCCCGACGCTGACACCGACGACCCCCGTCGGCGCCGGTGGCGGTCAGGGCGGCGGAGGGCAGGGCGGCGGTGGCGGTCAGGGCGGTGGCGGTCAGGGCGGTGCCGGCCAGGGCGGGACAGGCTGAGCGGGCAGGCAGGAGGTTCACCGATGCGGATCCTGGTCGTCGACAACTACGACTCGTTCGTGTTCAACCTGGTCCAGTACCTCGGCCAGCTGGAGACGGCGTGCGTGGTGCGGCGCAACGACGAGGTCACACCGGACGAGCTCGCCGGCCTCGGCGTCGACGGCGTGCTGCTCTCCCCCGGCCCGGGCACGCCCGAGGCCGCCGGGGTGAGCATCCCGATGGTGCGGGCCTGTGCACGGGACCGGGTGCCGCTGCTCGGCGTCTGCCTCGGGCATCAGGCGATCGGCGTGGCGTTCGGCGCGACCGTCGACCGGGCGCCCGAGCTGCTGCACGGTCGGACGTCCGAGGTGCGTCACGACCGGGTCGGCGTCCTCGCCGACCTACCGTCACCGTTCATCGCGACCCGCTACCACTCGCTCGCCGTCGAGGAGAGCACCCTGCCGGCGGAGATCGAGGTGACCGCCCGGACGGCCAGCGGCGTGGTGATGGCGCTGCGGCACCGGGAGCTGCCGCTGGAGGGCGTCCAGTTCCACCCCGAGTCGGTGCTGACCCAGGGCGGCCACCTGATGCTCGCCCGCTGGCTGGAGCAGTGCGGCGATGGCGGGGCCGCCCGACGCCTGGCCCCCGGCCTGTCCGACGAGGTCGAGACCCTGCGCGCCGCCGCCTTCGCCTGAGCCAGCCAGACCGGCCTCACGTCGGTCAGTTCGGCTCGGCGCCGGGCCGCCCTGAGGCCGCTCGCAGGTCGGCGGCGGGCAGGCGGGCGTCCGGGTTCTCGGTGACACGGTAGCCGAGCCGGTAGGCGCTGACGTACTGGCGGTAGATCGTGACCTGCGGGTCGTCGCGCAGATGGGCACGCAGGGCCGCGATGTCCCCGATGGCGGTGATCCGGAACGGCGGGGAGAACACCTCGCCACCGAGCAGCAGCGTGTTGCCGACGCAGCGCACCGCCGTGCGGGCGGTGACCCGGCGGTCCATGATGGTCATCGCCTCGGCGCCGCCGGCCCACAGGGCGTTCACGACCGCCTGGACGTCCTGCTGGTGCACGACCAGGTCGTCCGGGCCCGGGGCCGCGACGCCGGGCGGGTAGGGCCCGTGCCGGCTGGACGCCGGCGCGTCGTTCAGCTCGACGGTCAACGCCGGCCCGCGCACCGCCGCCGCACCCACCGGCCCGGCGAGCCCCGCGGCAAGCGCCTGCGCAGCCGTGTCCGGACCCGACCGCCCCCCGCCACCCGTCGACGACCCGGCTGTAGGCGACCCACCCGGCGACACCGACCCGCCCGGCGAGGTCGACGGCGACGCGGAGCCGGACGGGCCACGACCCTCGCTCCCGACCACCGGTCCCGGCACGTCCGAGGATCCTGCCGAGGCCTCCCGGCGGGCGTCGACACGGCGCGACTCGGCGGCGACGACCCCGGGGATCCCACCGGCGACGAGGGCGGTGTCCTCACGATCGCCGGCGGACCCGAACGGCCCCACGTGCCCGACGACAACTCCCGCCAGCAGACCGAGGCAGAACACCACCCCGACCACGACGACCCGCCGCCCTCGCCGCGGCGCACCCGGCTGTCCAGGCCGCACCGCCGCCAACCGGCCTCGCCATGCCGCCGCCAGCCGGCCTCTCCAGGCGGCCGCCAGCCAGGCAGGCCGCGCCGCATCCACGCCCGGACGGTCTTCCTCATCGCCGCCGGCGCTCGCGGCGGCTTCGTCGCCGGCTCCGTCCATCTCGCCGCGGGTGATCACCACCGCCGACCTCGATTCCCGCGCGCCAGCCGGGCGCGTCGAGTCGGGGGCGGATCGCGGGCGGGCGCCGCGCACGGGCAT
Organism: Frankia sp. RB5; assembly: GCF_059816245.1. NCBI lineage: Bacteria > Bacillati > Actinomycetota > Actinomycetes > Frankiales > Frankiaceae > Frankia > Frankia sp. RB5. The sequence continues at coordinate 246,786 of NZ_JCBATA010000001.1, read as the reverse complement.
GGGCACGCCGGGCGGGGCGATCCGTCCGCCGCGTCGGAGTCATCGCCCCCGCCGCAGGCTACGCGGCCCGCGACACGGTTGAGCCCACGTCAGCGCGGCGTGGCGCGCATGTCCGCACAATTCCCGGCTCGATACCCCGTCCGCGCCCGGCGCGCCGCGGCCTGGCGGCGCTGTCACCGGGAGACAGACCCACCTGCCGGTACGCAGCCGGCGTGTCCGTCGGCGGGCTGTTTACCCTGGTGCCCAGCGCGGGATCGTCACCGGGGCCGCGCCCACGGCAGCGGCGACGGTCGCCGCTCGTCCACGCATGGTCAGCCGAGGAGTTCCGCAGTGCCCGAGTCGCGACGCCGCAAGCCGAAGAAGCAGACGCAGAGCACCACCACCAGCCAGGCCCGGCGCAGCCGGCCGCCGTCGCCGCCCTGGTTCGGCGGTCTGATCCTGGCCTTCTTCCTCATCGGCATCGTCTACCTGCTCGTCTACTACTTCTCCAACGGCGGCGTGCTGGGGATGGAGGCGTTGGGCGGCTGGAACATCCTCGTCGGCTTCGGTTTCGTCGTCATTGGGCTGGCAGTGTCAACCCAGTGGCGCTGACCCGGCGGCGGGTTCGGCAATAGCGCCCTCCGTCGGCCAGTCCGCCGGGGGCCCGGCGGAACTTGCATGGCTGTCATCTATCCACAACCGTTGTCCACAATTGTGGATATCACCCATCCGGGGAGGATCGGCGAAGGGCAACCCGGTGGGCACTGGTCGCGCCCCGCTCGCGGGTTCTTCGCCGGGAGGCTGATGCCGCCGTCCGCCGTCGGTAGTGTTCGCGGGGCGTTACTGGAGGCATTGGTGGACTGGGGAACACTGGTCGCGACGGTCAGCGGAGCCGTCATCGCGATCTCGGGCACGGTGCTGGCGGACCGGGTCCGCGCCCGCGACGACGACGGCCGGGCGCGGCGGGAACGCCGCCAGGACACCTACGTCGCCTTCATCGTGGCGGCCGGCGTCTGCCACACCCGGTTACGTCAGATCGCCGGTGACACGTCGGCGCTGCCCGCCGACCGGGACGCGCGCTCGCGCACGGTCCTGGCGGACGCGGGCATCTACGACGTGCGGGAACGGCTGTTCCTGGACGCCTCACCGCCGGTGGTCGCCGCCGGCCAGCTGATGTTCGAGCGGCTGCGGGAGCTGCGCCGCTGTGTCGCGGCCGGCGCCGGCCACGCGTCGCCAGCGTTCCACGATGCCTACCATCCCTACCTCGACGCCGTGTGGCGCTACCGGGCCGCGGTTCGCGCCGAGCTGGAGGCGCCCGGCCTGGCCCCCGTGACCTTCGGCTGGGGGAGCTGGGACGGCACGGACCGGTGCCCGGTGTGCCGACAGGCACTCGCCGGCGGCTAGACAGGCGCGGCCGACGGCTCCCGCGGTCCGTCAGCGGGCGAGGACGGCGGAGCGCAGCCGGGCGACGGTGGCCTCGGGGTCGCGGGCGGCCACGATGAGGCGGCGGAACTCGCCGCCCGGGCGGACCTCCACCACCACCGCCGGGCGGCCCCGGTACACGGCGGCGAAGTCCCGGCCGTGCCGGGAGTGCCACGTGCCAAGCGCGATCACCCGCGGAATGCCGGTGCCCGGCATCCGCAACCCGTGCAGTTCGGTGAACGGCTCCGGCGCCGAGCGCACGTCCAGCACCTCGTCGAGCCCGACGGAGACGTCCCCGCGTAGCGCGCCGAGCCGCTCCAACCCGCTCATTACGACTTCGACCCGCTTTTCCCTTATCTCCAGGCTGGCCACCGCACCCACGTTAGTGCGCCCGGCCCCGCCAGCGCCCCGAAAACGGGCCTGACGTGCTCAGGTGGACGGCGACGGGCGGGCGTAGGCCTCGGCATCCTCGGCACGGATGACGTACATCACCGCGTTGATCAGAGCCAGGTGGGTGAACGCCTGCGGGAAGTTGCCGAGGTGGCGGCCGCTGTGCGGATCGATCTCCTCGGCGTAGAGGTCCAGCGGGCTCGCGAGGCTCAGCAGCCGCTCGCAGAGCTGCCGGGCCCGGGTCAGCTCACCGATCTCCACCAGCGCCGACACCAGCCAGAACGAGCAGATCAGGAACGCGCCCTCCTCGCCGCTGACCCCGTCGTCGGTCTCGTCGGTGCGGTAGCGCAGCACCAGGCCGTCCTCGGTGAGCTCCTCGGCGACCGCGAGCACGGTGGCCTTGACCCGCTCGTCGGAGGCGGGCAGGAAGCCGAGCAGCGGCATCAGCAGCAGCGACGCGTCCAGCGCCTTCGACCCGTAGTACTGGGTGAAGACGCCGCGGTGGTCGGCGCCCCGCTCGCAGACGTCGGCGTGGATCTCCTCGGCGATGGTCTTCCACCGGGCGGCGGTCTTCGTGTCCCCGCGCATCTGCGCGAGCCGGCGGCCGCGGTCGAGCGCGACCCAGCACATCATCTTGGAGACGGTGAAATGCTGCGGGGCCCCGCGGACCTCCCACATCCCGCAGTCCGGCTCGCGCCAGTGCGCCGCGGCGGCCTCGACGAGACGCACCAGCACCGGCCACAGCCGCTCCGAGAGGTAGTCGCGCGACTTGGTGTGCAGGTAGACGGAGTCGAGGACGACGCCCCACACGTCGTGCTGGTGCTGCAGCGCGGCGGCGTTGCCGACCCGGACCGGTGACGCGCCCTCGTAGCCGGACAGATGGCCGAGGATCTCCTCGTCGATGCGCGGCTCGCCGCCGACCCGGTACATCACCTGGATGTCGTCGTCGTCATGCTCGGCGACGTCGGCGATGAACGAGAAGAAGTCGTTGGCCTCGTAGTCCAGGCCGAGGGTGTACAGGCCCCACAGGGCGAAGGTGGAGTCGCGCAGCCAGCTGTAGCGGTAGTCCCAGTTGCGCTCCCCGCGGGGCGTCTCCGGCAGCGACGTGGTGGCCGCCGCGAGCAGCGCGCCGGTCGGCGCGTAGGTCAGGCCCTTGAGCGCCAGCGCGCTGCGCTGCAGGTGACGTCGCCACGGATGGTCGGGGAACATGCCGCGCGAGAGCCACTGCCGCCAGAACTCCGTGGTGCGCTCGACCGCGTTGCAGGCCTGCAGGTAGGTGTCCGGCAGCAGCGGGTCCTCGGGCCGCCAGGTCAGGGCGACGAACGCCGTGTCGCCCTCGCGCAGCGTGGTGCGAGCCAGCGCGCGGCGGCCGTCGAAGCCGAGCCGCAGGTCGGTGCGCAGCCGCAGCGTGATGTTCGTGCCCGCGTGGCTGATCACCCCGGACGAGTAGTCCTCCGCCTCGTACTGCCAGGACTCGGCGTGCCGTCCATAGTCGAAGTTCGGCTCGCAGACCAGGCTGAGGTCGACCGTGCCGTGCTCGCAGCGGGCGAGGCGCAGCAGCACGTGGTCGGCGTCCCAGTCGCTGGGGGTGCGGCGGTGCGTCTTGGAGCGCAGATGGGTGCGATGCCAGCGGCCGACGACCAGGCAGTCGGTGACGATGAGCCAGCCGTTCGGGGTCTGCCAGGTCGTCTCGAGGATGTTGGTGCCGGGCAGGTAGCGGCGGCCGGCGGGGATCTGCGTGCGGTCCGGGCCGAAGCGGAACCCGCCAGCGGAGCGGTCCAGCACCGAACCGAAGACGCTCGGCGTGTCCGGCCGCGGCACGCACATCCACTCGACGTTGCCACTGGGCGCGACCAGGCAGCTCGTCTCGCAGTCGGAAAGGAATCCGTATTCCGCGATGGGCGGGAACGGGCTGCCCCCGCTGCGTCGTACCGGCGAGTGTGCCACCCGATCCCCCTGACCACGACCTGCCACGGCTTCCATCGCGACCCCCGCCGGTGCGCCGCGAACCCCCGCCCCGAACGGGACGCCGCAGGAACGGCACTATGAGTACTGGCAAGATAGCGAATCGTAGCCGCTACTCAGCATGGTGCAAGCACCACGCCCGCCCGGCAACTCGGCGCCGATCTCCACCCGACCTGTGGTTGCGTGGGGCCATGACCGCGCATCCCACCGGCCCCGCCGACCCCACGGGCCCAGCCGATCCAGCCGGCGCCGACGCCGGCGAACCGCCCGGCCCGGCCGAGGCGAGCTGGTCACCGCCGCTGTGGCGGGTGGGGCTGTACGCGCTGGGCGGCACCGTCGCCGCGCTGGTCGCGGCGGTCGGGCCGCTGGCCTGGCGGGTCGGCTCGCTCGACGCGGCCGGCCGGCTGCTCGTCGGCGTTCTCGCCGCCGGGCTCTGGGTGCTGGCCGCCCGCGACCTACTCGCCCGCCCGGCGCTGCGGGTCGGACCGGACGGCGTGGACCTCGTCGACGGCGCCCGCCGCCGGCATCTACCCTGGGCGGCGGTGGTGGACGTCCGCGCCGGCACCCTCACCCACAACCGCCGCGCCGTGCACCTGCGCACCCTGGAGATCGAGACGATCGACGGCCCGATCCTGCTGACCCGCCGCCAGCTCGGCGCCGACCCCGGCCCGATCGCCGACCATGTCAACCAGGTCCGCCGCTGCCACGGCTGACGCCTGCCCGGCAGCCCGGCAGCCCGGACACCCGGCAGCCCGGACACCCTGCCCGCAGCCCCCACCGCGTTGCGGTCTCCTACCGCCGACCTCGCCGCCCGTCGCCTGCTGCCGCCCACGGCCTCACCCACCGCGACCCGGCACCACCCAACCTTGATCATCTCCGGCCTGGGTGGCGACCAGAACAGCGAGGGGTGGGGCGGATCTGCCGGACTTCCCACCGGTGGGAAGCGGGTGCACGGGACATCGTCGCCGTGTCGCAACTTCGCGGCCCGCTGTCCGTTCTGCCGCGAAAACGCGACACAGGCCGCCGTGACAGTGCCAGAACACGGCCACCACGAACGGCCACGACACCGCGGCGGGGGCGGCCTAGACCAGGGCGGTGGACTTGACGACGGCGGCGAGGAACAGCGCCGCGACGATGGCGGTCACCGCGCCGGCCTGGACCCAGGCGAGGCGGCGGGGCACGTAGGCGTAGATGAGCCCGATGAGGGCGCCGACCGCCAGGCCGCCGAGATGGCCCCACTTGTCGATGCTGCTGAACGTGAACGTGATGGCCAGGTTGATCCCGATCACGACGAGGATCTGCCCGGAGTCCACCCGCAGCCGGCGGGCGATCACGTAGTAGGCGGAGAAGAAGGCGAAGATCGCCGTGGACGCGCCGACCGAGGCCGTCGTCAGCCCGCCGAGCAGGTAGCTCAGCGTGTTGCCGCCGACCGCGCCCGCCACGAAAAGGCCGAGGTAACGGGCCCGGCCGAGCAGCGCCTCCAGCTGGTATCCCAGCAGGAACAGCGCGTACATGTTGAACAGGATGTGCAGTACGCCCGCGTGCAGGAACGCCGGCGTCAGCAGTCGGTAGTACTGGTCATCGACCGCGATCCGGTAGCCGATCATCGCGAAGCGGTCGGTGAACTCGTTGCCGGTGGACCCGCTGCCGAGGCCCGGCAGGCCCTGCAGGAAGTAGGCGACGACGCAGATCCCGATGAGGATCTGGGTGACCAGCGCCTGCCCGGCGAGACGCACCCGCCCCCCGAGCACGGTCCGGGCCTCCCGCGGCGCGCCGCCCCCTGCCCCCGTGCCCCGGCGGCCACCGCCCGCGTGGCCTTCCTCGGGGCAGTGGAACCCGACCGCCGCCGGGCGCATGCAGTCCGGGCAGATCGGGCGGCCGCAGCGCTGGCAGGAGACGTAGGTCTCCCGGTCCGGATGCCGGTAGCAGTGCGGGATCGCCGGCGCCCCAGGCGGCGGGCCACCCGCCCACGGACCGCCGCCGCCGGGCGGGAACCCACCGGGCGGCGGGCCGCCGACGGGCGGCTGACCCTCCCCCGCCGCGGGCGGCGGGACCCAGCCGGACTGGCCGGGGGGCGGGCCGACGCTGGGGCGCCAGCCCGTCCCCGCCGGGCCCGGCTCGCCGGCCGGTCCCGGCGGCACTGTGCTCATGCTCCTGGCTTCCCGCGCGACGTCTCGCCCGGCCGGGCGCTCAGGCCTGCTGACGGTCGATGATGATCTCCTGGATCACCACGTCCGTCTGCGGCCGGTCCCCGGCGGCGGTCGGCGCCTTCGCGATCGCGTCCACGACGTCGGTCCCCTCGACCACCTCACCGAAGATGGTGTGCTTGTGGTTGAGCCAGGTCGTGGGCTCGACGGTGACGAAGAACTGCGAGCCGTTCGTGCCCGGCCCGGAGTTCGCCATCGCCAGCAGGTAGGGCTTGCTGAACGTCAGGTCGGGGTGGAACTCATCCGCGAACCGGTAGCCCGGGCCGCCGCGGCCGGAACCCAGCGGGTCGCCGCCCTGGATCATGAAGCCCGGGATGACGCGGTGGAAGATCGTCCCGCTGTAGAGCGGGGTGCCGGTCTTCTTCTGGCCCGACGCCGGGTCCGTCCACTCCTGCGTCCCGGTGGCGAGCCCGACGAAGTTGCGGACCGTCTTGGGAGCGTGGTCGGGGAACAGGCGGATCCGGATGTCCCCCTGAGTCGTCCGCAGCGTCGCGTACAGCTCCTCGGCCATGAGGCTCTCTTCTCTTCAGGTCTGGGTGGATGTCAGGTCTTCACGGCACCGGGGCCGGCCCCGATCGTATGCGCCGACCGGGCCGGACGTTCCGGGAAGCTCCGATCCGCACCACCCAGCGTGACGCCGACAGCGCAGCTCAGGCATGTCAGGCAGGTCGGCGTGACACGCCTGCGGGCGTTCGCGCGTTGGAGAGTCCCGGTCTCGGGGTACGGCACACTGCACAGATCTTGACCGTCCGACGACTCTCGCCCGCCCGACGGCCCACGACACGGATCGGCCCCAGGGAAGCAGGCAAGCGCCAGGGAAGCAGGGAAGGACGCCATGAGCAGCACCACACTGAAGGACCACATCGCGCATGTCACCGACACCACGCCGGTCACCGGACTGTCGGACGCCGCCCGGCATGCCGCCGACCGGGCCGGCACGGCCGCCCACCGGGCGGCGAGCATCGCCGGTGACACGGCGGGCACCGCCGCGTCGGCCACCCGGGACGCGGGGGTCTCCGTCGCGCACCGGATCTCCGACGCGTCCAGCGCCGCCTCGCGCGGTGGCGCGTCGGCGCAGCGCGCGGCGAGCAGGGCCGCCGGGAAGGCGGCGGGCTCCGCCGTCGTCGTGTCCGGACGGGCGGGCCGCCGGGTCGAGAAGGCCCGGTCACGGGCCGAGCTGTACGCCGAGCGCGCGCACGCCGCCGCGGAGCTGCGGGCCGAGCGACAGCGCTCGCGGCGCGCCATCACGCAGGAGTCGAAGGCCCGCGCCGAGGCGGACCGGGCCCAGCAGATCCTGGAGAAGCGGCTGGCCAAGGCCCAGACCAAGCTCGCCCGGGTGCACCGCCACCGCCGGCGCGGCCTGCTCGCTCTGCTCGTGCTGGGAGCGGGTGCGGCAGGCACCGTCGCGGCGCGGCGCTACCTATCCCAGCAGGACTCCAGCACGTCCCAGCAGGACTCCAGCGCGCCGACCACCGCGACGCCCGGCTCCGCCGGCGACACCGGCCCGGCGTCCACCACCGGCGGCGCGGGGACCGCGAGTGGCACCGCGGCGCTGGGCGCGGACGGCTTCGACGAGCGCCTGCGCACCTCCACGAGCGACTTCGAGGAGCTGCCCGGCGTCGACACGACGCTCGGCGAGCCCAGCCACCCCCGCTGACCGCCCCCACGCCGAAAGCTGGCCGCGCCGCGCCCTCGTCAGCCAGCCCTCGGCACGCTCGGCGTCCAGGCCCGGGTCTCCGTGGAGGCCCGGGCCTCAGCGATGCGGCGGCACGGCAGCGGCGGTGGTGGTGGCAGTGGCAGTGGCCGCGGCGGTGGTGGCGGCGGTGGCGGCGGACAGCCGGTACGCGCCGGGGGCGTCCGCCGGCACGGCCGGGCGCGCCGGCGGGCACGGGTCGAGCCGGCGGTAGGGCGCGCCCAGCGGCGGGCGCGGGTCCGGCTCCCCCCTGTTCGGCCAGAACGCCATGGCCCGTTCCGCCTGCGCGGTGATGGTCAGCGACGGATTGGCCCCGAGGTTCGCGGAGACGGCCGCGCCGTCGGCGACGTGCAGCCCCTCGTATCCGTGGACCCGCTGGTAGGCGTCGATCACGCCGGTGGCGGGGTCGGCCCCGATGGGGGCGCCGCCGAGGATGTGCGCGGTCATCGGGATGTCGGCGATCTCGCTGATGGAGCCACCGGGATAGCCCCCGAGGCGGGCCGCGAGCCGGCGGGCGGCGGCGTTGCCCTCGGGGATCCAGGACGGGTTCGGGTCGCCGTGGCCCTGGCGGCTGGTGAGCCAGCGCAGCCCGAACGGCCCGCGACGCAGCGAGACGGTCAGCGAGTTGTCCCGGGACTGCATCACCAGCATGATCATCGTCCGCTCGGACCAGCGCCAGGGCAGCGCCAGCGCCAGCGCGCGGTGCGGGTGGACGACCACCTCCCGCAGGTACTTCACCCAGCGCGGCCGGGACCCGCCGCCGTCCGTCATCGCCGCGCTGACCAGGGCCATCAGGTTGCTGCCCCGGCCGTAGCGGACGGGTTCCACGTGGGTGTGGCCGTTCGGGTAGAACGACGACGTGATCGCCACCCCGCGTGAGAACCGGCGGTCCGGGCGGTAGCGGGTCGCGCCGAGGATCGACTCCGAGTTCGTGCGGGTGAGCTCGCCGAGCCGGGCGGACAGCGCCGGCAGGTCGCCGCGTTCCCGGCCGGCGAGCAGCAGCCGCTGGGTGCCGAGCGTGCCGGCGGCGAGCACCACCTGCGGCGCCGTCAGCGTCCGGCAACGCCCGTGGCGCCGCCAACTCCCGGTGGGGACGATGTCAACCTCGTAACCGCCGGCCGGGCGTGGGCGCAGCGCGGTCACGGTGGTGTCCGGGACGACCCGCGCGCCGGCCCGTTCGGCCAGCCACAGGTAGTTGCGGTCAAGCGTGTTCTTGGCCTCGCGGCGGCAGCCGGTCATGCACTCGCCGCACTCGACGCAGCCGACCCGGCTCGGCCCGGCGCCGCCGAAGTACGGGTCGGGGACCCGCACACCGGGCTCCTGCCGGCCGTCGCGCCCGAAGAACACCCCGACCCGGGCCGGCGCGTACGTCCCGCCGACGCCGATGTCCTCGGCCACCCCGCGGAACACCTCGTCGGCGTACGTGGTCGTCGGGTTCGGGGTGACGCCGAGCATCCGTTCCGCCTGGTCGAAGAACGGGGCCAGTTCCGCCCGCCAGTCGGTGATGTTCCGCCACTGCGGGTCCGCGTAGAACGCGTCGAGCGGGCGGTACAGCGTGTTCGCGTAGACCACCGAGCCGCCGCCGACCGCCGCCCCGGACAGCACCAGCACCCGCCCCAGCCAGGTGATCTTCTGGATGCCGCGGCAGCCGAGCCACGGCAGCCACAGATAGCGCCGCAGATGCCAGTTGTTGCGCGGCAGGGAACTCGGGCTGAACCGGCGGCCCGCCTCGAGGACGAGCACGCGGTAGCCCTTCTCCGCCAGCCGCAGCGCGCTCACGCTGCCACCGAAGCCGCTGCCGATGACGATCACATCGGCGTCGTGACCGTCCTCGCGTGCACCCTCAGCCATGCCGCCACCTGCCGCAGTCGACGCTGCTTACCCATGATGGGCTTACCCATGATGGGCCCTGCGTCCGGCGACGCAACATCTCGGCGCCCGCCTGCCGGGGCCGACGACCCCCGATCCGCCGGGGCCGTGGCCCTGGCGCGCGTCGGCCGGGCGGCGGGCTGCCTCAGGCGGCGCCGTCCGCGGCCCGCTCGCGCGCCCGGGCCTCGCGGGCGGCCTGGGCGGCCCGCTCGATCGCCTCCAGCGGAGGCCGGGGAATCTCCACCGGCCGGGGGTCCGACATGTCCATGTCCGCCGCTCGCGTCGCCTGGCCCGAGCCGGTGGCCGGCTTGCTCCCGCCGCCGGCGCCGGTCGACCTGCCCGCGCCGGGACGGGCGAACCGCCGGGTGCCCGGCGCCGGGCGCGCACCGAGCTTCTCCCCGCGCTGCTCCAGACAGGAGCGGCACTCGCACTCGGCCGACGAGCGGGGAAGCCGGTCGAGCCGCCAGGACAGGTTGTCGATCTCGTCGCCGTCACCGACGAGCACGCCGGTGCTGATGATGTGGACGAGGTGCAGCGCCAGGGTGACCGGATCCCAGTTGTCCTCGTCGAAGATGACCTGGAGCTTCCCGAAGATCTCGAGATAGTCCGAGGTGGGCCGGCGCATGGCGTTCGCCAGCACGTTGATGACCTGCGTGGCCGCGAGCGTCATCGGCTTTGGCGGCGGCGGGGGCAGCGGCACGGTCGGCGCCGTCGGGTCGTCGACCTCCTCGTCCCGCTCCCCGGCGGCACGCGGCTCAGCGGCCTGCGGCTCAGCGGCCTGCGGCTCAGCGGCCTGCTGGTCGGTGATGTGCGGTTGCGCGGCAGACGGCTGTGCGGGGCGCGGGTCGGCGGCGCGGTCACCAGCGCGCGACTCGTCGGCAGCGCCGGACCAGGTGGAGCCGGACCAGGTGGAGCCGGACCAGGTGGAGCCGTGTGCGTCCGCCCCGCTCCCCGTGGCAGCAGGCGTCGGCGCGGCGGGCACTCCCGATGTGGCGGGCGAGGCGGGGGCGGCGGCGCGGGCAGTGGGTTGCGCCGGGGCGGCGGGCTGGACCGGCGGGGACGCCTGCGTGGGCGTCGCGGCGGGGGGGCTCGCGGGGGCGACGGGAGAGTCGACGGTGACGGACCCGCTGGCGCGGTCGGCGCCCACGGAGGGTTCGGGCGTCGGAACGGGCTGGTCGCCGGGGCTCGGGTGGGTCTGGCCGTCCTGGTCCTGCCCACGCCGGGAAGGCACCAGGTCGACCACGAAGCCGCCCCCGTCGCCACCGCGGCCGGCACTGCCACCGCTGGCACTGGGCGCGTCGCTGCCGACGGTGGCCATCGCGCGGGTGCGCCGTCGCGCCGTGCTCCTGGTGTGCGAGCCGGCGCGGCCTCGCCGGCCGCGACGCCGGGCGCTCCCGCTCGCGGCGGAGTTCGACGCGAGGACGGTGTCCGGCGACTCGACGAGGCGGACCAGGCCGTCCCGCACGGCCGCGTCGGGGATGGTCAGGGCGAACCGGGTGGTCCGCCCCGCGGCCGGGCGGGCCACGGTCGTCAGCCAGCCCTGCCGGCGCAGCCGCGAGACCTGCCGCTGCACGTGGGTCCGGCTGTAGCCGGTCTGCTCCATCAGCGTGATCAGGCCCGGACCGCTCACCGCCGCGCCGGCCGGCACGGTCGACGGTGCGTCCGCGACGTGACTCGCAAGGGTGCAGGCGACGAGCTTCGCGGCCGACGGCAGGGCGGCACGCAGGACGGCGCGCTGCCAGCCGCTGCGATCGGCGATCAGGGTTCCCGGCTCCTGTGCCGCCTGAATCGAAACCAGTGCACCTGGGATGGTGAGCTGGATCGTCTCCGACGACACATGCCTCCTTCCCTCGGCTGGGTCACTCGATGCGGCTGGGTCGTCCGGACCTGATGCGGTCGCGGCCGGCTGCCGGGGGATCACGCCCACCGAGACGGGTTCGGCGGGGCGCGGGCGGGACGACGTCTGTTCAGGCACCGTACTCCGCGCCGGGTCAAGGGGCTCCTGTGGAGGGCCACCACGCTCACATGATGAGGACATGACTCCATCACTTCCGTTGGGTGGTCGTGGTGTGACAGAAGCATCAAACATCGATTGACTGCTGCGAAGCAAAAAGATGGGGACGCGACCACAAAAGGGCCACGAAAAGCCGGCGATGCCGCCATTGAAAAGCTATCTGAAACAGCTTCTCCGACCTTGCCTCCAGAAATCATGGCGATGCGCTGAAGATTTCCGCTGCGGCACTGGTCAGACGGTTGGCGAAGGGCACGCCGGCAGGACCTCGGCAGCGCCGCGGGGCGCGCGCTGTCTTCCCCCGACCGGACCGGACGGTCGGCCGCGGTGGCCGCGCACCGCCGGCCGGCCCGTCTCGACCACCCTCCACAGGCACAGGCGGGACGCCTCAGCCGTGGCGTGGGCATCCGCTGAGCCCACGAAGCCATCAGGCGCGGTGCCGGCCGGATCCCGGCCGGCCCCGACCGCACCGGTCGGCACCGGTATGGCCGCCCGGCACGATGAGCGCACCCGGCCGCCGGCTTTCGAATTCGACTTACCCGCCATGCCCGCCGCGGCAGCGGTCAGCTGCCCGGAATGGCGGCCGACAATGAGCCGGAGCCGACCGGGGTGGCCAACGATGACGGCCGATCAGATGCCGAATTCATACAACGACATCGGAGCCACCGAGGGCGGCCGAACCGGTACGGGCCGCGACCGCTCGTCCGCGGCACGGAAAGACGGTCGAGCCCGTGGGAAACCTATTGCGGACAGATCGGGGTCATTCGGTGCGGTGGCCACCCGGATCTCTCCGCCATCCCACAACTGGACACCATGCCGCACCGGATTCACCACCGATGCGTGGGATCAAAGAGTCTCCGGTAGCGCGATGGTGATCGAAATCCACGCCGCCACCACCACGCCCGGTCCCATGCCGGGCGGTGGCGGCACCATCCCTCCGCCTCCCGCGGCAGCGCCCGACCAGCACATCCAGACCCATCCCCACGGCTATGGAGACACCACGCCACCCACGACTTCGGCGTTGCGGCCACTTCGCCCTGGCGAAGATCACGCACCGAAGATCACCGCCCCGGATGGGTACCGACCGCCGACGGGCGGGGGTCGGCGCGGTCCGTCGAGGGAGCGCACGCTGGTGGCATGCCCCCGGACGGGTGCACGCTGAGGGTGGAGGTGGCGGATGACCGGCGACATCGTGGTCGGGGTCGATGGTTCCCCGGGCTCCCGCACGGCACTGGCCTGGGGGTTCGCGGAGGCGGCGCGGCGCCGCTGCGGCCTGTGCGCCGTCGTCGGGATCGGGTCGGCCATCGCGGGCAGCGGCGACGATCGGGGCGGTGCGGGCAACAGCCTCTTCGAACAGGCCGCCCACATGCTGCGCGAGACCGTGACGGAGACGGCGCCCCCCGGGACGACGGTGCGGGTGACCGAGGAGGTCGTGGACCAGCCCGGCGCGGACGCCCTGCTCACCGTGGCGCACAGCGCACGGATGATCGTGGTCGGTGCCCGCGGGCGCGGTCTGCTGCACCGGCTGCGGGTCGGTTCGGTCAGCGCGTCGGTAGCGGTGCACTCGCCGATCCCGGTGGTGATCGCGCGCGGCGAGGAACCGGGCGCGGTCCCGGGCCGGCGCCCGCGCCGCGTCGCGGTCGGCGTGGACGGCTCGCCGAACTCGCTCGCCGCCCTGGAATGGGCCGCGGCGGAGGCCGACCAGCGGGAGGTCGGGCTGCTCGTCGTGCATGCCTGGCTCGCCGCCATCCCGCTGCCCTTCGCCGAGGCGCCGGGCGAGCTCACCCAGGCGCTGGAGGAGCAGGCGACGACCGTGCTCGACGACGCCGTGGCCCAGGTGCGCGCGGACCTGCCCGCCGGGCTCGACCTGCAGCGGCGGGTGGTGCCCAACTCGCCCACCCAGGCGCTGTTGGCCGCCGGCCGGGAGTGTGACCTGGTCGTCGTGGGCGCCCGTGGGCATGGCGGCTTCGCGGAACTGCTGCTGGGCTCGGTGAGCCACCAGTGCATGCTGCACTGCCCGGTACCGGTGGCGATCATCCGTCGGCAGTGACGGCCCTCATCGGGTCGGCCCGTGCACGACGACCCGCGTGTCCGGGAGCACCGCCGACCAGGAGTACCACCGCTGCCCATCGCCGCCGGGCGGCGGATCCCACGGATTGCGCAACAACACCCGGCCGTGGGAGGCGTCCACCGCCAGCACCGCGTACGCGTGCGACGCGACAAGACCACCTGGCCCGGTCCGCTCCCTCGTGGTGACCGTGACGACCTCACCGCGGCCCAGCAGCGCCGCCAGCGTCGCGACGTCGGTCCCGCCGGCGCGCCGCCGGGCGACCGGACGGCCGGTCACCGTGCGCAGGCCGTCCGCGGCGCTGCCGAACCCGATCGCCGGGTACCCGCCGCGCAGCCGGGCGTACGCCTTCTCGTAGAGCGCCGGCCACAGCTCCGCGCGGCCGCTGGCGTCGTCACCGTCCATCCCGATCTCCTGGAACGCCCCACCGCCGGAGCCCTCGCCACCGTTTCCGCCATCGCCGGAACCGCCACGACCGGAACCGCCGCCGGCCACGGCACCGCCGGCGGTCGGATCGTCCCCACCCGCCCGGACGCGGTGGGCGGGCAGGATCGCCGTCACCGTCACGGGGCGTGCTGGTCCGCCCCCGGGGTGGAGGATGACCGTCACCGTGCCGTTCGGGTTGCGGCGCAGGCCCGCGGCGAGGCGGCCGGGATCCTGGGAGGCGACGCCGATCAGGGCCGCCGCGAGGTAACAGTCCGCGACGCCGCCCTGCCCCACGTCGTCGGGAGCGGGTCCGTCGCGGATCAGGACATCGCTCGACCGGTCCAGGTCGACCACCCGCCCCGGAGCACCGCCCGGGTCAGGCGGAGGCGCCGGCGGGGCGGGCTCCAGCCAGGGCAGCACCCGGATCAGCTCGCCGATCATGTCGCGAACCGCCGAGGCGAGGAGATCGTCCGCGAGGCCGGCGAGTTCCGCGGCCGCGGCCGGCATGCCCGGTCCGGGCGCGGCGGCCAGGCGCGCGGCGGCCGCGGCCAACGCGGCGAGAGGAGCCCCGCGCAGCGTCGCGATCACCCCCGCCCGCGCCGGCGCCGGCAGCCGCGCGAGCCCTGCCCGGATGGCCCGCAGCTCCGCCACGCCCGGCGACCAGGCCCGCGCCCCGGTGGGGGCTCCCGGGACCGCCAGCGCGCCGAGCAGCCCGGCCGCCACGGCGAACGGATCCACGGGAGGCGACGGCCGGTGTGACGGCGTTGGCGATGGCCGGTCTGACGGCGTTGGCGACGGCCGGTGTGACGGCGGCAGGAGCACGCGACAGCGTTCCGGGGCCGAGGCCCGAGCCGGGGCGAGCAGCGTGGCCCGCCGCCGTTCGAGGTCCAAGGCCGTGCGGCCGGCCTCGGCCGCGGCGGCCCGCAGGCAGCGGCAGAGCACCGCGGCCCGCTCGTCCCCCGCGCGTCTGATCGCGCCGGCCGCGTCGGGGACCATCCGCGACGCGGCCCGGGCGGCGTCGGCCACGGCGGCGCCCACCACCGGTGCCAGCGCCGCCGCCCGATCGCCCGCGGTCCGCAGCCCCGCGGCGACCGCTCCGAGCTCGGCCTCGTCGACCACGACCGCCACCATCCCCGCCGAGGGCGCCGAAGCCCCGGCCACGGGCGGCACGCCGGGCACCATGGGGATGCCGAGCCGCGCGGGGACGCCGGGCGCCGATGGGCCAGCGGACGTGGGCGGGGTACCGGCCGTGGGCGGGATGCCGGGCACACGCAGGATGCCGGCCGTGGGCAGGAGGGCGGGCACAAGCGGGATGCCGGGCACAAGCGGGATGCCGGACGGCGGCGGAAGGCTGGACGGCGGCGCGCTCGCGAGCCGGTCGAGCCAGGCCGCCTGCTCCCCGAGGGCCCTCGCGACCGCCCTCAGGGTGCCCAACCAGCCGTGCGCCCACCCGTCGAAGCGCGTGCGCAGCGGCGAGTGCCCTGACAGCCCGGCGACGCGCGGCGCGAGGGACGCCACCTCGCCGGCCTGGCGGCGCAACGCCGCGGCATGCGCGGGCAGCGCCGCCACGTCCGCCATCGTCGCCGCGGCCGGTTCCACTCGCGTCACCCACCGTCCGCGTCGGCCCGTCAGATGATCACAGGGTAGGCCGGGCCGCGCGAAGCCCGCCGAGTGGGCCCACCGGTCCGCGACCCGCGACGCCTTACCGCGCTACAGTTTGATCATTTCGTCCCGTGCGCCCGAGTTCCACGACCGCGGCGCCGAGTGCCGGGAGGATGTCGTGACCGAGGCCGTCGTCGTCGCCGCCGCCCGCTCGCCGATCGGGCGGGCGTTCAAGGGTTCGCTGCGGGGCCTGCGAGCCGACGATCTCGCCGCGACGATCGTGCGCGCCGCACTCGATCAGGTCCCGGCGCTGGACCCGAACGAGATCGAGGATCTGATCATCGGCTGCGGCCTGCCCGGTGGCGAACAGGGGCACAACATCAGCCGGGTCGTGGCCGTCACCCTCGGGCTCGACGGGGTCCCGGGCACGACCGTCGCGCGCTACGACGCGTCGTCGCTGCAGGCGATCAGGATGGCGATGCACGCGATCCGCGCGGGTGAGGGTGACGTCTTCGTCGCGGCCGGCGTCGAGGTGATCAGCGGCTTCCTGCGCGGCAACAGCGACAGCCAGCCGGACACCCAGAATCCCAGCTACGCCCAGGCCCAGGCCCGCACCGCCGCGCTGGCCGCGGGTGGCAGCCCGCGGTGGAGCGACCCTCGCGCCCACGGTGGGCTGCCCGACGTCTACATGGCCATGGGTCAGACGGCGGAGAACGTCGCCCAGCTCACCGGGGTCGGCCGGGCCGAGCAGGACGCCTTCGCCTGCCGGTCGCAGAACCTCGCCGAGCAGGCGATCGCCGCCGGCTTCTACAAGCGGGAGATCACCCCGGTCCGGCTGCCGGACGGCACCGTCGTCGACGCGGACGACGGCCCGCGCCCGGGCACCACCCTGGCGGCCCTGGGCAGCCTGCCCCCCGTGTTCCGCCCGGACGGCACGGTCACCGCGGGCAACGCCTGCCCGCTCAACGACGGCGCCGCCGCCGTCGTCGTGATGAGTGACACCCGGGCCCGCGAGCTGGGCATCACCCCGCTGGCGCGGCTGGTCGCCACGGGCGTGGGCGCGCTGTCACCGGAGATCATGGGTCTCGGCCCGGTCGAGGCCTCCCGGCGGGCGCTGGCCCGCGCCGGGATGTCGATCGGTGACGTCGACCTCGTCGAACTCAACGAGGCGTTCGCCGCGCAGGTGGTGCCGAGCTACCGCGCGCTGGGCGTGGATCTGGAGCGGCTCAACGTGCACGGGGGCGCGATCGCGCTGGGCCACCCCTTCGGCATGACCGGGGCGCGCATCCTGACGACCCTGCTCAACGGCCTGCGCAGCACCGACACGACGATCGGCCTGGAGACGATGTGCGTGGGCGGCGGCCAGGGCATGGCCCTGGTGCTGGAGCGGCTGTCCTGAGCCGTCGCCGCCGGGCTCGCTCCCGCTTCTGGGAGTGGGGGCGGACACCGAGAGCGGCTCGGCGGGCAGCGCACGCACGGGCAGGTGCAGGGTGATCGCCCACAGCCGCAGCCGGGCCTGGACCTCCGGCCGGGTGAGCTGGACGGCGGTGACGACCAGCGCGCCGCCGATGATGCCGTCGATCCAGTAGTGGTTCGCGGTGACGACGACCACGAGCGTGGTGATCACCGGATGCAGGATGGCGAGCCACCGGGCTCGGGCGCGCAGGATGGTGATGACGCCCCAGGCCTCGAGGATCGCCCACCCGATGTGCAGGCTGGGCATGGCCGCGTACTGGTTGGCGACGGTGTCGTGCGGCCCGTACGGCGAGGGGCCGAAGACCGCGCCGGTGTCGACGAGCGTGATGCCCGGCACCATCCGCGGCAGGAACCGCGGCGGCGCCAACGGGTAGGCGATGTGGATCAGCAGCGCCGCCGCGGTCGAGGCCACGATGACGGTGCGCACCCTGCTCCAGGCCGGACGATGAAAGATCAGTACCCAGAGCAGGAAGGCGATCGCGGCCGGGAAGTGCACCGCGATGTAGAAGCGGTTGGCGAACTCGAGCAGGTGGGTCGACTGCATTGCCCAGGACTGGACGGTCGACTCGTTCGGCAGGTCGAACAGCCGCTCCAGCGCCCAGATCCGCCGCGCGTGGTGCAGCGCCTCGCTCTCGCGCCCCACGGCGAAGTGCCGACCCAGGTCATAGAGCAGGTAGAGCGACGCGAGCAACAGGACCTGTCCGACCACGAACAGGCCCGCCCGCACGGTCGCGGCGATCCGGCCCGGTCGGTGGTCGCGGCCCGCGTCCCTGGTCCTCGGGGCCGAGCCGGTCGCCCCACTCAGGAACGCGGGTCCGGTCGCGCTCACCATGTGCAGCCCCGAAGCATCGTCGCCTCCCCATGCCGCCATGTGCCGTTAACCCCGTGCTTCGTTCCTACCGACCGATCGGTAAGGACGGATGCGAACGGGGTGTGAGATAGGGCTCAGCCAGGTGGACGCGCAGCAACATCCCGCACTTGTCCGCACACCCCCCGCGACCGGAACATACGGGTGATCCGGACGCATCCGCCCAAGGCTTACCCGCAGATTAACAACGGGGAACCCAAGCCCCCCGATTTCCTCACGGCGCGGACGGATTCCGACATACTGTCGGATTTCCGACAACGACCGTGCTATGGGCCCCCGCGGGGACACCGGCGCCGCCTACCCGTTCCTACAGCCACCTTGAGGCCGAACGGGGGTCGGCACGACTCCACCGCGTCTTCGAGACGTTGACAGTCCTCGCCGAAACCACGAACAGTGCCCTCGCGGTCTCATACGGAAACTGCAAAAGATCAACGTCCGAGCTACTCCCCTCGAGTGTGATCCACGCTATACATCCAGGGGTGCGGCCCTCGGATCGACCGGTCCATTGCGTTGATCCGGAGGCCTGAGACGACTCCGGAGCGTGCCCGATGCCCCTTGACAGCACCCCACCAGGCGAGCCAGCCCACGGACCCGCGGCCCCCTACCCCGCCGACCCGCTGGTCGGCCCCGCGGCCGGCGGACCGGGCGACCGGCCCGACGAGGCCTGGCAGGCCCGGCTCGCCGGGCGCTCGCGGCGGTCCGGCCTCGTCGCGCTCGCCGTCCTGCTCGTCACCCTCGCCCTCGGCTTCGGACTGACCCGGCTGGAGTTCACCACCAGCCAGGACAACTACCTCAACAGCGACTCGCGGATCGCCCGGGACAACGTCGAGTACCAGTCGCTGTTCGGCGGCCAGGCGATGGTCACCGCGTTCCAGGTCGCGCCGGGCTCGCGCCTCGCCGACCTGTTCACGGCGCACAACGTCACGCTGTTCCGCGAGCTGCAGAAGGACCTCGACGCCAACCCGGGGATCGAGTCGACGGTCACCCCGCTGACCGCCCTGGAGTTCACCGACAAGCTCATCCGCGGCCGTGACGGCAACGTCCTCGCGAGCCCCGGCGCCAGGATCCTGCTCGACGCGCAGGCCCGCGACCCCGACAAGGCGTCCGCGCAGCGCCGCCTGGCCGACTCCCTGGCCACCCTGAGCCGCGTCCAGGCCGTCCCGGAGAACGCGCGGACGCTGGACAACCCGGCCTGGATCGACGTCCTCCTCCACGACAACACCGGCGCGGTCCGCAAGTCGCTGCGGCCGTTCTTCCCGAAGCCGTCCGCCGCCCAGATGGTCACCCGGCTGCGGGGCAACGCCTCGCTGCAGGAGGAGGGCGACGGCGCGCGGGTGGTCGAGCGGGCCACCGCCGGGCTGCGCTTCGACCACGCGTCGCAGATCACCACCGGCGCGCCCGTCCTGCTCCGGAACATCAACAACTACCTCCGCGGCGGCTTCCTCACCCTCGGCGCGATCTCGCTGGCGCTGATGGCCGGTCTGCTGCTCGCGGCGTTCGCGGTGCGCTGGCGGCTGCTGCCGCTCGGCGTGGTGGGCGTCGGCCTCATCTGGGCGTTCGGCCTGGCCGGATATCTGGGCGTGCCACTGTCGGTGGTGACGATCGCGGGCCTGCCGGTGCTGCTCGGGGTGGGCATCGACTTCGCCGTGCAGCTGCACAGCCGGATCGAGGAGGAGGCCCAGCTCGACCGGGCCGGCCGCGGGGCCGTCGCGGCGGCGCTGCGCGGACTGCTGCCCGCGCTCGTGGTCGCGACCGTCGCCGCCGTGCTCGCGTTCCTGGCGCTGGAGTTCAGCCAGGTCCCGATGATCCGCGACTTCGGCACCCTGCTGGCGCTCGGGCTGCCGGTCGTCGTCGCCGCCACCACTCTGCTGCTCGCCCTGCCGCTCGACGCGCGCGAGCGGCGCCGGCCCACCCCGGCGAAGGACTACACCCACGGCCCGCTCGGCCGGCTGGTCATCCGGCTAGGCGGCCTGCCCCGGATCACGGCGATCCCGCTCGTCCTCGCCGCCGTGGCGGTGTTCATCGGCGGTATCGCCGCGGACGGGCGGCTGACGATCCAGACCGACCCCGAGAAGTGGGTCGACCAGAACAGCCAGGTCATCAAGGACATCAACACCCTGCGGGCGCGCACCGGCTCGGCCAGCGAGCTGGGCGTCTACGTGCGCTCCACGAACGTGTTCGACGACGCCACCGCGAGCTTCGTCGGACGGTTCGCCAACACGCAGATCGCCGCGCACCCGGGCGACCTGCTGGACGCCTCCAGTCTGGTGACCACCGTCAGCTACCTGATGGAGGTGCCGAACACCACGATCATGATGCCGACGGGTCAGAACATCCGGCTCGCCTACGAGGTCGCGCCGCCCGACATCCAGCGCAGCACGGTGAACCTCCAGCACCAGGCCCTCAACATGATCTTCCGCACCGGCTCGGGCTCGCTGGAGCGGCGGGCCGACGTCGTCGACGACATGCGGGCCAACACCCGGCCGCCGGCCGGCGTCCAGGCGACGCCGTCGGGCCTCGCCGTCGTCGGGACGGCGCTGCTGGACGCGTTCGCCCACAACCGGGTGGTGCTCACCTACTACGCGCTCGCCGCCGTGTTCGTCCTGCTGGCGCTGTACCACCGCGGTCTCGTGCGGGCCGTGCTCTCACTCGTGCCGGTGCTGATCGCGGTCGGGCTCAGTTCGCTCGTCGCGCTGGCGATCGGGGTGAACCTCAGCCCGCTGACGGCGGTCAGCGGTCCGCTCGTCATCGCGTTGTGCACGGAGTTCACGACCCTGTTGGTGCTACGCCATCTGGAGGAACGCCGGCGCGGGCGCGACCCGCGGGAGGCCATCCGGGCGACCGCCGGGCGGACCGGGCGCGCCTTCATGGTCTCCGCGCTCGCCGCCGTGATCGGCGTCGGTGTGCTCGCGTTCAGCTCGCTGCCGCTGCTGCGCGACTTCGGCCTGGTGGTCGCGCTGAACGTGGCGGTCGCCCTGCTGTCGGCGCTCGTCGTGCTGCCGCCGCTGCTGGTCTGGGCGGACGAGCGCGGCTGGGTGCACCGCGACGGCGGAAAGCTGACCAATCGGCGTCAACCCTCCGGACCGGGCGCCCCCGGCTCCCAGGACGCCGCGGCGAGCCCCGGCGCCGCCGGGCCGAGCGCTGCCGCTCCGAGCATAAGCCCAGTTCAGAGGGCTAATCACCGAGGTTGACGGCGTGCCGCCGGGCCGCCGCGAGCTGGCTTTGCGGCCCCTGGCGGCCGGGCCGCACGTCCCGCCCTGCCCTTCGTTCCCCTGCTGGCATGTGGCACGCTCAGGACACATGTTCCCGGGCCGGCGCAGCACGGCCACCGCCGCCCGGCGGGTGATTCCCGGGACGAGGCACCCGCCACCCAGGCTCGGCAGCCGCCCGAGCGTCGAAGGAGTAGGGCATGAGTTTCGACTTCAAGGTCGCGGATCTCGCGCTGGCCGAGTTCGGCCGCAAGGAGATCCGTCTTGCCGAGCACGAGATGCCCGGGCTGATGGCCACCCGGGCCGAGTACGCGGCGAGCCAGCCGCTGCGGGGTGCCCGGATCATGGGCTCCCTGCACATGACGATCCAGACGGCCGTGCTGATCGAGACCCTGGTGGCGCTCGGCGCCGACGTCCGCTGGGTGTCCTGCAACATCTTCTCCACCCAGGACCACGCCGCGGCGGCGGTCGTCGTCGGGCCGAACGGCACCAAGGACGACCCGAAGGGCGTACCCGTCTTCGCCTGGAAGGGCGAGACGCTCGAGGAGTACTGGTGGTGCACCGACCAGGCGCTGGCCTGGCCGGACGGCGGCTACCCCAACATGATCCTCGACGACGGCGGCGACGCGACCCTGCTCGTCCACAAGGGCGCGCAGTTCGAGGAGGCCGGCGCGGTCCCGGCGACCGACCCCTCGGACAGCGAGGAGTACGCGATCGTCCTCGACACGCTGCGCAGCACCATCGCCGCCGCGCCCGGCCGCTGGTCGGCGACGGCGAAGAGCGTCAAGGGCGTCACCGAGGAGACGACCACGGGCGTCCACCGCCTGTACGAGATGGCGAAGGCCGGCACGCTCGCCTTCCCGGCGATCAACGTCAACGACTCGGTGACGAAGTCGAAGTTCGACAACAAGTACGGCTGCCGCCACTCCGTCATCGACGGCCTCAACCGCGCCACCGACGTGCTCATCGGCGGCAAGGTCGCCCTCGTGGCCGGCTACGGCGACGTCGGCAAGGGCTGTGCGGACGCGCTGCGCGGCCAGGGCGCCCGGGTCATCGTCACCGAGATCGACCCGATCTGCGCGCTGCAGGCGGCGATGGACGGCTTCCAGGTCTCCACCCTGGATGACGTCGTCGGCATCGCCGACATCTTCGTCACCACCACCGGCAACTTCAACATCATCACCGCCGCCCACATGGCCGCGATGAAGCACCAGGCGATCGTGTCCAACATCGGGCACTTCGACAACGAGATCGACATGGCCGGCCTCGGGAAGATCGCCGGCATCGAGAAGATCAACATCAAGCCGCAGGTCGACGAGTGGGTCTTCCCCGACGGCCACTCGATCATCGTGCTGGCCGAGGGTCGGCTGATGAACCTCGGCTGCGCCACCGGCCACCCGAGCTTCGTGATGTCGAACAGCTTCACCAACCAGGTGATCGCGCAGATCGAGCTGTTCACGAAGACCGAGGAGTACCCGCTCGGCGTCTACGTGCTGCCCAAGCACCTCGACGAGAAGGTCGCCCGGCTGCACCTCGACGCGCTCGGCGTGAAGCTCACCGAGCTCACCAAGGAGCAGGCTGACTACATCGGCGTGCCGGTCGAGGGCCCGTACAAGGCGGACCACTACCGCTACTAGGCCACGCCGCGACCCGTGATCTTCCCGCCGCCGCGGCGGGCAACGGCAGCGTGATGGCAGCGTCACGGCGGCCCGTGTCGCGAACAGGGTGACAGAACGGACACGACACGCGGAGTTCGCGACACGGCGCCGTTCTCCCCCCGCACGCGTTTCCCATTCACGGGAAGTCCGCCCCATCCTCGGCCTTCTGATCGAGGCCGACACCGCCCCCGGTCGTCGTCGCGTCCGGGGGCGGTGTGCTGTCCGCGTCAGTTCGCCGGCGGCTCGGTGCGCAGGCCGCGTCAACGCCCAGCGACCGCGTCAACGCCCAGCGACGGTGTCAGTGCCCAGCGACCGCGTCAGTGCCCAGCGACGGTGTCAGTGCCCGGCAGCGGGCACCGGGACGCTCGCGGAGGCCGGAACACCCGCCGACGCGGGAGATGCCGGGGCGGGAGACGCCGAGGCCGCAGCGGCCTGGGCGGAGGACGCCGCCGTGGCGGCCGCGGGTGCGGCGGGTGCCGGGGCGGCCGGCGGCGTCAGGTGCGGGCGCCGGGTCGGCGACCAGCACAGCGCCGTCCAGTTCGGATCGTCGTCGCCGGTGGGCAGGTCGTACCAGCCCTCCGGCAGGAACGTGCCCCAGGTGACGGGGGGCCCGCCCACGCCGGTGCCGCCCGCGGTGGGCCGCGGCACGCCGAAGGTCACCAGGCCGTCCGCGCAGCCCTGGTGCAGGACCTTGAGCTTCGGCTGACCGGCCGCCGGCCCGCGACCGGCCTGGGTGCGGCACAGGATGTCCGTGGACGGCGGCCAGAACGACCCGATGTGCGCGTAGAAGCCGGCGTGCACCAGCGTCTGCCCGCCCGGCTCGCCCGGTCCCGGTAGGACGCTGACGTTGGTGGTCTGGTTACTCGGGCAGCTCGCCCAGGTGGCCCCGCCGGCCTGCGCGGTCCCCGCGCCGGCGACCGCGAACGCGCCGGTCAGCGCGACCGTGGCGCCGGCCGCGACGAGCGAGGAGCGAAGGCGCCGGGAGCGCGGGAGCGCCCGGGCGAATCCACGGGGACGGCGGGGCGAGGGGCCGGGGCGGCCGATCGGATCCGTCGACTGTGCGGGCGGAGGCGACGGCAACCGCCCGTCCCCCCGTCCCGACGATGCGGCACACGGCATTGAATGCCTCCTTCTTGAACCCGCCACGGAACGACCATCGACGAAGCGGCCCGCCCGGGATCGGAACACCCGTTCCACCTTCTGGTTCGGGATTCCCGTAGATAGAACAGCAACCGGTGGCCAGGATAGCGACAGTTGCGCACGCGTTGGGTCTTGGCGTGCGGATCGGAGCCATCGTGGTCATGACATCGGATCCAGGCGTTCCGCCGCGATAGCGCGGCCCGGATCAGCCGGGCTGGGCGATTCATCCGATCCGGCCGATTAGTCCGTCCGCCGCACGCCGCGGCACCGCCGCCACCGACAGTGCACGGCGAAACTCGATTTCCGTCGCCGCGGAGAACTCGCGCAGGTCACGCGACCGCCCGGTCGCCGCATACCCGAGCCGGCGGAGGAGCCGGTCCGCGCCGGCGAGGCGGGTATCCGTCCACAGCCCCAGCTCGGCCGCTCCCCAGCCGGCGGCCTCGCGCTCGACCCGGCGCACCAGCGTGGTGCTCAGCTCCCACAGCCGGCGCGCCGGCTCACCGGCACCGGCGGAGCGGGCCGAGGCCAGGCCACCCAGCGGGGACTCCCCCGCCGGCCAGGCCGGCCGTTCGGCGGCCAGCCCGTGACCCGGGCACTCGCCGGCGGCCGAGTCCATCAGCTCCCGCAGCGTCGCGGCGTCGCGGTCGCGCGCCGCCCGCAACCCTGGCAGCAGCTCGCGTCGCATCCAGATGTGACGGACGAACACGGCGTGCCGCAGCGCGCGGGCCGTGGCCGGCGGGCCGCCGGCAACGGCCCGCGCGACCTCGAGCGCCACCGGGCCCACACCGGACCTTCCAGCGGGCCACGGTTGGACTACGGACATAGGCCGGCAGTCTAGGCCGACGTGGCCCTCCGAAACAGATCCGCCACACCCGGGAGCGGGTGCCCGCGCGGATCCCCCGAGGCGGGTCCGCGCCGTCACCGGCGCCGGGCATCCCACCGGACAGATGCGGACATCGGCGGACCCGGCATGGTCGCTGCCCCCAAGGCCGGGGTAGAAAGCAGGCCAGTACCCGCCAATGCGACCACATCCGTGCGAAGAGGAAGCAATCTGCCATCGTGAATTTCCCGCCGATGACCTGGCGTGACGACGCATGCGCACCGGAGGTCCACTAAGGATGGCCGCGACCCTCTACCCGCCGGCCCGACTGCGGCCGGTGCGCAACACGTCCGGATCGATGATCCAGCCCACCCGTGGCCTCGTCGCGCACGTCCAGGTGGGCACCGGATCCCTGTTCGGCTGGTTCGACAACGCCGCCAGCCAGGTCAGCTCACACCTGTGGCTGTCGCGGACGGGCGACTTCGAACAGTACGTTCCCTTCGACCAGCGGGCCTGGGCCCAGGCCGCCGGAAATCCCTACTGGATTTCCTGCGAATGCGAAGGATACGAAACCGAGGACTACACCCCCATACAGGTGACCCGCCTCGCGGAGCTGTATCGCTGGGGCATGCAGCAGTTCGGCTGGAAAGGCGAGATCACCGATTCGCCGGACGGCTACGGGCTCGGGACCCATCGCATGGGCGGCGCCGCGTGGGGTGGGCACAGCTGCCCGGGTGACATTCGCGCGAACCGCCGCCGCGACATCCTGGCACTGGCCCTGGGCACGTCGGCCACTCCCCTGGACCCGCGGGAGCGCTATGCCGGCCGGCCGACCCTGCGTGAGGGCGCGACCGGCGCCGACGTGGTGGAGCTGCAGAACGCGCTGAACATCATCTTCAACCACGAGGCGCCGGTCGGCGACCCGAACCGGATCACCCCCGACGGGGCCTACGGGCCGCGCACCACCGCGCGGGTGGCGTCGCTGCAGCGCTACGCCTCGCCGTGGTTCGGCCGGATCCCGGATGACGGCATCTGCGGGCCCACCACCTGGAAGAAGGCCGGCTGGATCCTGACCGGGATGAAGCGCACGGTCTGAGGCCTCAGGCCGCGTCCGCCGCGAGCCGGGCACCCGCCGCGCGCAGCCATCGGGTCGGCTCGGCCATCGCCGGCGCCGTGCCGCCGGCGAGCGCTGCCAGGGCGACCGCGGCGACGACCCCGTCCGGTTCGGGGGCGTCGATCTGACCCGCGGCGACGAGGACCGGCACGCCCGCACCCCGGGCAAGGGCGACCACGCCGCCGACGACCTTCCCGGTCAGCGACGTCCGGTCGAAGCGGCCCTCGCCGGTGACCAGCCAGTCCGCGCCGGCCAGCGCCGCCGGCAGGCCCGCGACCTCGGCGATCGCCGGCACGCCGGGGACCAGCGTGGCGCCCCAGGCCGCGGCGAGCCCGTACGCGGTGCCCCCCGCCGCACCCGCGCCCGGCGCTTCGGGCGTGCCGGCGAGCAGCCCGGCCAGGCGGCGCAGCCCCAGGTCCAGCCGGGCGATGTCGGCCGGGCTCGCGCCCTTCTGCGGACCGAACACGGCCGCGGCACCGGCCTGGCCCAGCAGGGGGGTGTCGACGTCGACGAGGCAGCGCACACCCCCGGCCGGCGCCGGCGCCAGCCCGGCGAGGTCGACCGCCGCCAGCTCGGCCAGCGCACCGCCGCCGGGCCGCAGGGACGCCCCACGGGCGTCGAGGAACCGGGCGCCCAGCGCCGCCAGGGCGCCGGCGGCGCCGTCTGTCGACGCCGAACCACCGAGCGCGACCAGGATCTCCCGGGCACCGTCGGCGAGTGCGGCGGCCAGCGCCTGCCCGACGCCCGTGGTCTGGGCTCCGAGCGGGTCCAGCGCCCGCATCAGCGGCAGCCCGCTCACCCGCGCCAGTTCGACGACGGCGACGCCGCCCGGCAGCGCGAGCCACTCGCCGTCGTGGCCCCGCCCGTCTGGACCGGTCACCCGCAGGGGCCGCCGTCGAGCCCCGGGCACGGCGGCGGCGAAGACGTCGAGGGTGCCCTCCCCGCCGTCGGCGACCGGCAGGATGACGATCTCGTCGTCGGGTCGCCGCGACCGCCAGCCGTCCGCCAGTGCGGCGGCGACCCGCGTCGCGCTCGCCGAGCCCTTGAACGAGTCGGGCGCGATCACGACCCGCCGGCGCATCAGCCGGCGCCGAGCCAGGCGTCGATGCCGGCGAGGGCGTTGTCACGCACGGACGCGGGCAGGGCGCCGGCCCGCACCGAGCTGCGGGCGCAGGCGGCCAGGTCCTCGTCCGACAGGCCGAGCTCGGCCCGGCACAGCTCGTACTCCTCCAGGCAGGTGGGCCCGAACAGCAGCGGGTCGTCGGCGTTGATCGAGCAGTTCACCCCGGCCCGCAGCAGCGCCGGCAGCGGATGGTCGGCGAGGCGCGGCACGACCGACAGCAGCAGGTTCGACGTCGGGCACACGTCCAGGCAGGTGCCGCGCTCGAGCAGGACGTCGACGAGCGCCGGGTCCTCGATCGCGCGGATGCCGTGCTGGAGTCGGTCGGCGTTCAGGGCCTCGATCGCGCCGCGCACGGACGCCGGCCCGTCGAGCTCGCCGGCGTGCGGGGTCGACAGCAGTCCGCCGTCGACGGCCAGCCGGAATGCCGCCTCGAACGGCTCCGGCGGCCAGCCGTTCTCGTCGTTGTGCAGCCCGAGGCCGACCACCCCGCCGTCAGCGAAGCGCAGCGCCAGGCGGGCCACGTCCACGGCGGCCTCGGACGAGTCGAAGACGCGGTCCACCGCGGCCATCCACCGGACGGTCACGCCGTGCCGGGCGCCTGCCTCCTCCGACCGGGCCAGCACCGTCTCCCAGGCCGCCTCCGCGCTGCCGAACACGCCGAGATGCGCGTACGGCCAGAAACTGGGCTCGACGTAGACGACGCCCTCAGCCGCCGCGTCCTCGACCATCTCGTCGACGAGGCGCTCGAAGTCGGCGGGCCGGCGGAAGACCGGCAGGATCCCGCCGATCACCTCGCTGAACCCGCCGAACTCGCTGAAACCCGTCGTCCGCGGGGTCGGGATCCCCGCGTCGGCGGCCAGGTCGGCCAGCGTCGCGGGCCGCATCGACAGCTCGAAGTGCAGGTGCAGATGTCCCTTGGGCAGGGAGCGCAGATCCCGCCTGGGCACGTCCCGCATGGGCAGATCCGGCATGGGTGGTGGGTCCTCCTCGCGGCGCGGCACGGTCGGTGCACCGAAACCTATGCCGGCCGGAGGCAGCCACGGATGCCGTGGCAGGGGTTGTTACCTCGCCGTCACGCCTTCCCGCGCGGCGGGCCGCCGTGACCTGCCCGGACGCGTCCGAGCCGGCCACGGGACGGCCGCCGCTGTCCTGCGGGCGCGGAGGTGCTCACCAACCACCCGCCGGGCGGCCCGGAGTGGGCGGGTCGGGCGCAGCGGACGGGCTGCCGTACCCCTGGCCGGACGGCGAACCGTATCCCGGCTCGCCGGCACCCGATCCATAGCCGGGCCGGCCCGCGCCCTGGCCGGGCTGGCCCGCGCCTTCGCCGTAGCCCGGCGCGCCGGACGACGTGCCCGCGGCGTCGGGGCGGGGCACCTCACCGCGCCAGGAGCCGGTCTCGGACTGGCGGCGCTCGATGAACGCCTTGAAGCGGCGCAGGTCGGCCTTGACCCGACGGTCGTCCGCGCCGAGCGCGGCCCCGGCCTTCTCGGTGAACCCCTCGGGCTGCCAGTCCATCTGCACCGTCACGCGGGTGTCGTCGTCGCCGAGGCGGTGGAAGGTCACAACGCCGGCATGGGTCGTGCCACCGGCGCTCTTCCACGCCACCCGCTCGTCGGGCAGTTGTTCGGTGATGGTCGCGTCGAACTCGCGCTCCTGGCCGCCGACCTTGACCTTCCAGTGGGTGTGGGTGTCGTCGAGCTGCGAGATCGTCTCGACGCCGTCCATGAACTGCGGGAAGGACTCGAACTGGGTCCACTGGTTGTAGGCGGTCCGGATCGGGACGTGGACCTCGATCGATTCCTGGACGGTGCTCGTCATGTTTCCTCCCGTCTCGACACGTGTTCCGGTCAGGGGCGCTCATCCCCGCCCTGCCGCAGCTAACACACGGCCCACCACATGAACATCCCGACCCAGGTCACGCGTCCCCGGCCTGTCACGCGGGCCCGCCCGGCCACGCCACACGCACACGCCCGCCCGGCCGGCCGGCCACGCACGGGTCGGCCCCGACCGCTTGTCCCTGCCAGCCAGCCAACCCCCGCGGCGACACACACCAGCAATGATCACGGGCGCGAGCGCCGCCGCGGCGTCCAGGGGTTCCGCGGAACACGATCTCTCATCAGAGAAGCGCGGCGGGCGGACCACGCGACACGGCGAGGCGGGCTCGTGGCGCCGGATGCGGGGCGCGGAGCTGGGCCTGCGGCACGGGGCTGGGTCCGCGCCGGCGCCTGCCCGGCACCGCCGTTAGGCCGCCCCACCAGGGCGGGAGCCGTGCCCGGGCCGCCGGAACCGAGCCGACCGCGGCCCGTGATCCGCGGTCCGGGCGGACGCCGGGCCCTCCCGGACCAGAAGCGGACAACCGCTGGTCCGGCGCGTCGCGCCAGCCACGGGGTAGGCTTGCGGTGTTGCTTGTTTCTCGGTGCGTGACCTAACGCGGAGAACGGCACGACCAGGCCACGGCACCCCGTCGGGGCCTGGTGCGAAGCCGGTATGCGAAGGACGCCTACCGGGAGCGCGGCAAGGAGAAAGTATCGTGGCGCAGGGTACCGTCAAGTGGTTCAACGCGGAGAAGGGCTTCGGATTCATCTCCGTCGACGGTGGCGGCCCGGACGTGTTCGTCCACTACTCCTCGATCGTGGCGGACGGCTACAAGTCCCTGGACGAGGGCCAGAGCGTCCAGTTCGAGATCGTGCAGGGCCAGAAGGGACCGCAGGCGGACAACGTGACGATCGCCTGACCGTTCACACCACTTTGTAACCTCAGCTTCGCGTTTCGGCGCGTGGCCCCGCAGTGGGTCACGCGCCGAAATCGTGTTGAGGGGCGGGCCCTGCGGTGGCGATACTGCACCGATGCCCGCTTTCTCCCAGTACGACCGGCGCGGGTACCCGTCCGTGGACGTCCGGACCGGCTACGGCGAATGGTCGGACACGTACGAGCAGACCGTTGAGGACGTCATGGATCTCGGGCTGCTCGCCCAGCTGGCCGTGCCGGCCTGGGACCAGGCTCGACGAGCGGTGGACCTCGGCTGCGGGACCGGCCGCACCGGCTCCTGGCTGCGGGCCCGCGGCGTCGCAGCCCTCGACGGAGTCGACCTGACCCCGCGGATGCTCGCGCTGGCGCGCCGCCGCGGCGTCCACGACCAGCTGCTCGAAGCCGACGCGACAGCCACCGGGCTGCCCGCCGCCGGGTACGACCTGGCCGTGTCCTGCCTGATGGACGAGCATCTCCCCGAACTCACCCCGCTCTACGCGGAGGCGGCCCGACTCACCCGGCCGGACGGTCTGTTCGTCCTGGTCGGATTCCACCCGCACTTCATCATGACGTCCGGGATGCCGACGCACTACGACGATCGCACCGGCGCCCCGAGGGCGATCACCACCCACGTCCACCTGGTCAGCGACCAGGTCGCGGCGGGACTGGCGACCGGATGGTCGCTCGCGGAGATGCGGGAGAATGTGATTGACGACACCTGGCTCGCCGTCAAGCCCAGCTGGGGTCGCTACCTCGGCCACCCGTTCACGATCGCGCTGGTCTGGCGACGAGCGGGCCGGCAGGGCCAGCCGGGCGAGTCGGGCGAGTCGGGCCCGGTCAGTGCCCCGGCAGCCGCACGACCGTGACGAAGAAGTCGTCGATGGACCGCACGTCGTCGACGAAACGATCGAAGTCCACCGCCTTGGTGACATAGGCGTTGGCGTGCAGCTGGTAGCTGCGCTCGATGTCCTCGGCCGCGTCGGAGGTGGTCAGCACCACCACCGGGATCCGGCGCAGTCGCTCGTCCCCCTTGATCTCGGCGAGCACCTCGATGCCGTTGCGTCGCGGCAGGTTGAGGTCAAGCAGCACCAGGTTCGCCTGCGGCGCGTCGGTGTACGGCGCCTCCCGGCGCAGGAAGGCCAGCGCCTCGATGCCGTCGTTCACGACGTGCAGGTCGGCGGCGATCCGGTCGTCGGCGAACGCCTCGCGGGTCATCAGGACGTCCCCCGGGTCGTCCTCGACCAGCAGAACGTCGAACGAGTTGGCGGTCAGACTCGTCGTCATGGCACTACCTCGAGATCACATGCCGCCACGTGGCGCTGACGGCGGGCGGGCCGTGGGAGCCCGCGAAGGGAGTCCTCACGGATGGACGCGGCCGCGAACCGGAGGGCGGAACCCGCGCGACGTGCGCAGAGTCGCCGGCACATGAGGACGATGTCCGGCGACATCCTCGAGGTGAGCCCGGGCGGCGACGCCGGCCGGACGCCCGGGAGCCGGGGTCCTCGGCTCGGGGGGATACCTGACGGTACGCCAGGCACGGCCCACTGTCGCCCCCTCATTCGGGACTACCCGGCCGGGGGTCCCCCGGTGACGCGGTCGCCATGGTGGTGACGGTTGCCGCCATGACGGCGAGGGAAGGTCCCGAGCACATACGCTCGGCGACGTCGGCACGGGCGTACGCGAGGCAGCGCAGGCGATGGCGCATTCAGCCGGGACGGGCAAGATGACCAGCACCTCCACGACCAGCACCTCCACGACCAGCACCTCCACGACCAGCACCTCCACGACCAACGGCCGAACGGCGACCGACACCACGACGAGCGGCCCCGCGGCTGGTGGCGGCCGCGTGCGGCGGGACATCGCGGATCGCGACGACATCACCGAGCTCGTGACCGCCTTCTACCGGCGGGCCTTCGCGGATCCGCTGCTCGGACCGGTCTTTGTCGACGTCGCGAAGCTTGACCTTGACGCCCATCTGCCGGTGATCTGCGACTTCTGGCAGGCGGTGATCTTCCGGGCGGGCACCTACCGCCGCAACGCGTTCGGCGTGCACGCCGACCTGCATGCGCGAGTCCCTCTCACCGAGGACCTGTTCGCACGCTGGCTCGCCCTGTGGACGGGCACCGTCGACGAGCTGCGCCACGGTCCGCGCGCGGACCGGGCCAAGCTGCAGGCGGGGCGGATCGCCGAGTCGATGCGCCGGCGCCTGCCCGACCGGCCCACGGGGCCTGACCCCGTCGACTGACTCCCGTCGACCGACCCCCGCCGGCCGAGCCCGCCGGCCAGGCCCTGCCGTCCAACCCCGTCGGTTGCTCTCACCTGCGACTTCACCGACCTGCGGCACCTGCGCCGCACCGGGTAGCTTGCGCCCTATGACGCTGCCGGAGCTGACGGACCCCGACACGCCGACCCCCCATCCCGCGCGCGGGCAACGGTGGCTGCGGCCGATGCGCCCTCGGCTCACCGACGAGCGGCACCGGGTGGCGACTCCCCTGGAGCTGCTGTTCGACCTGTGTTTCGTGGTCGCGGTCGCCCAGGCGTCCACCAAGCTGCACCACGCTCTCAGCGAGGGACACCTGGCGACCGGCTCCGTCGCCTACCTGGCGGTCTTCTTCTCCGTGTGGTGGGCGTGGATGAACTTCACCTGGTTCGCCTCCGCCTACGACGTCGACGACGTGCCCTACCGGGTGGCGACCTTCGTCCAGATCGTCGGAGTGCTGATCCTCGCGGCCGGGGTGCCGCGGGCCTTCGACCACGACTTCGCGGTCGTCACCCTCGGCTACGCGGTGATGCGCTGCGGGCTGGTCGCCCAATGGCTGCGGGCGGCGCGCGGGTCGACCGAACCGCCCGCCCGGCGCACCGCCCACGGCTACGCGCTCGGCATCGCGGTCTGCATGATCGGCTGGGGCGCGCTGCTGCTGGTGCCCGGCCACTGGCGGGCGGCCGGGTTCGCGGTGATGGTGGTCGCGGAACTGGCGGTGCCGATCATCGCCGAGCGGCCGCGACGTACCGCCTGGCACGCGCACCACATCGCCGAGCGGTACGGCCTGTTCACGATCATCGTGCTGGGTGAGTCGATCCTGTCGGCGACGATCGCCGTCCAGTCGGCGTTCGACGAGCATCGCGCCGGCGGGGCGCTGTTCGCCGTGGCGGCCGGCGGCCTGCTGATCGTCTTCGCCCTGTGGTGGCTGTACTTCGCCCGTTCGGCGCACGGCTTCCTGGTGTCGAACCGGGTGAGCTTCGTCTGGGGCTACGGCCACTTCTTCGTGTTCGCCGCCGCGGCGGCGCTCGGCGCGGGCCTGGCGGCCAACACCGATCGTGTCACCCACCACGGCGAACTCGGTGCCTACGCCGCGGGCGCCGCCGTCACGGTGCCGGTCGCCGTCTACCTGCTCGCCCTCACCGTGCTCCAGCTGCGCCCGCAACACGCCGGGCCGGTCCGCACCGGGCTCGCCCCGGCGGCGGCCGTCGCCGTGCTGGCCACCACCGGGTTCGCCGCGGTGAGCGCCGCGCTCACCGTCCTGGCCACCGGTGCCGTGCTGGCCGTGCTGATCGCCGCCACCGAGGCGCTCGGCTGGGATCCGGCTCCGCGGCCGGCGGGAAAAGCCTGAGGACAGGCCTGTCCGCGGCATTTTCCTCGCGCCTCGGTCCGCCGTATCGAAAACCGGCGGGCCGGGGCTGACATGTTTACTCCTCCTTTACAGCTCGTCCGGTCGGGGTGCCGCGCCCGCCTGCTACGCTTTCCTGGAAGCCGAAACGACCTGTGGAGAAGGCCAGCATGGCGTTTGTCGTCACGTCTTCCTGCATTGATGTAAAGGACACCGCCTGCCTGGACGAATGCCCGGTGGACTGCATCTACACCGGCATTCGCAAGCTCTACATCCATCCGGGCGAGTGCATCGACTGCGGGGCCTGCGAGGCCGCCTGCCCGGTCGACGCGATCATGAACGTCCGGCTGGTACCAGCGGCGGAGGCCGAGTTCATCGCGGACGAGGAGCGCTTCTTTCACACCGTCCTGCCAGGGCGGACAACACCCGTCGGCGATCCCGGCGGCGCGGGGAGGATCGGCCCGGTCGGCGCCGACACCCCCTTCGTCGCGGCGTTCGGACGCTGACGGCCTGAACCGCCGGCGAAGGCTGACGCGGCCACGGCGTCAGCGGGACCGCCGGCTATGGCCGGTGCCCTGGACCACCCCCGTCCAGGCACCGGCCTTTCAACGTTCCGGCACCGTTCGCCACCCTGGTCGGTGCCCCCGCCACACCCGTTCCATATCACCCGCGGCGAGCGCCGCACATCCGGCTCCTGTGGCGCCGTGCTGGCGCACTGTTCCGTGCGGGCGAGTTTCCGGGCCGGCCGGCATCAATGCCGACACACCTTCACGCGCACATCCACATGCGCATTCACACGCACATTCACACGCACATTCACGTCCTTGCCCGCCGCCGGTCCACGCCCGAACATCACCGCGGCGCGCGGTGCGACGCCAGAGGGGATCAGGCCGCGGTGTGATCGGCCTGATCCCCTCGCATTCGCGGACGGGCGGTCCGCCCGGCCGTCCGTCCGCTCCGGCCCGGGGCGAGAGGGCCCCCGGCCGGCAGCCGCTCCCAGCGCGACTGCTCGGGCGGTCGCCGCCTAGCTGGCGGCCACCTCCCACGAGTCGACGCCCGTCAGCAGGCTCCGCAGCTCGCCGCGGCCACCGGGCCGGGCCGTCGCCAGGCGCTCCTGGAAGAGCTGGTCGAAGCTCGGCTGGGTGACCGAGCGGTACACGCCGATCGGCGGCTCGGCCAGGGACGTCTCGGCGAGCCGGGCCAGCGCGTACGCGTAGGTGGAGTTCTGGATGCCCGGGTCGTGTACGACGACCCGGGAGTCACCGCCGTGGCCGATGGCCAGCTCCCCGGTGCTCGGGTCGCGGATGACACCCCACTGCTCGTTGGTGCCGAACACGATCGGCAGCCCGGGCGAGAGGCGGATCGGGCCCTGCTCGGGCGCCGCCGGGTTGTCCGTCTCGGGCGCCGGCGCCGCGGACCCGCGCGGCTGGCGCGGGATGGGGGTGAACGTCGGGCAGCCCTGACGGATCTCGACCAGCGCCGCGCCCTGGTGGGCGGCCGCCGCGGTGAGGGTCGCGGTGAGGTGGCGACGGTCGGAGTCGAGGGTGCGGGCCACGAAGGTGGCACCGGCGCCGAGCGCGAGCGCGATCGGGTTGAACGGGTTGTCCAGCGAGCCGTGCGGGCTCGACGGGCTCACCGTGCCGACCTTCGACGTCGGCGAGTGCTGGCCCTTGGTCAGGCCGTAGATGTGGTTGTTGAACAACAGGATCTTGAGGTTCACGTTGCGCCGCAGCGCGTGGATCAGGTGGTTGCCGCCGATCGAGAGCGCGTCGCCGTCCCCGGTGACGACCCAGACGGACAGGTCCGGCCGGTTGATGGAGATGCCGGTCGCGAACGACGGCGCCCGCCCGTGGATCGAGTGGATGCCATAGGTGTCGAGGTAGTACGGCAGCCGGGAGGAGCAGCCGATGCCCGACACCACGACGGTGTTCTCCGGCGCGACGCCGAGCGCCGGCAGCAGCCCGCGCATCGTCGACAGGATCGCGTGGTCCCCGCAGCCGGGGCACCAGCGCGCCTCCGCGCCGGTGGTGAAGTCGGCGACGGTCGGCGCCCGCCGGGCGCTGCCGCCCGCCGGCTCGTCCGCCTTCGCCCCGCTGGCCTCGTTGACCTCGCTCATCGTCCCGCCTCCAGAGTCGCGTCCCGCTTGTTGGCGCCCGCGTCCGTCTTCGCGGCCAGGCGCGCCGCCACGTCCCCGAGCGCCCGACCGTCGACCGTGCCGGTGCCGTCCTCGTCGGCGATGCCGGCGATCACCCGGGTGATGACGGAGGCGAGCTCCGACGACCGGAACGGCATGCCGCGGGTGACGTTGTAGCCGACGGTGTCGATCAGGGTCTCCCGGCGCAGATGGCCGGCGAGCTGCCCGAGGTTCATCTCCGGCACGAGCACCGTGTGGTACTCCGAGAGCACGGAGGCGACGTTCGCCGGCAGCGGGGCGATGTGGGTCAGGTGCGCCTGGGCGACCTTCAGGCCCTGCGCGCGCACCATCCGACACGCCTCGCCGATCGGGCCCCAGGTCGATCCCCAGCCGACGACCAGCACGTCCGCGCCGGAACCGGGCGGGCCGTCGGGGTCGTCGACCTCCAGCGGCGGCACGTCGATGCCGTCGATCTTGGCCTGCCGGGTGCGGATCATGAGGTCGTGGTTGTCCGGGTCGTAGGACACGGCACCAGTTCCGTCGGCCTTCTCCAGGCCGCCGATGCGGTGGGTCAGCCCGGGGGTGCCCGGGATGGCCAGCGGCCGGGCGAGGGTCTTCGGGTCACGCGCGTAGGGCAGGAAGATCGGGTTGCCCTCGGCGTCGACCCCGTTCGGCTCGGTGGCCAGGTCGATCCCGAGCGAGGGCAGCTCGTCCAGCTCGGGCACCCGCCACGGCTCGCTGCCGTTGGCGATGTAGGAGTCGGAGAGCAGGATCACCGGCGTGCGGTAGGTCAGCGCGATCCGGGCCGCCTCGACCGCCGCGGCGAAGCCGTCCGCGGGCGAGCGCACGGCGATGACGGGCAGCGGCGCCTCGCCGTGCCGGCCGTAGAGCGCCTGGAGCAGGTCGGACTGCTCGGTCTTCGTCGGCAGGCCGGTCGATGGGCCGCCGCGCTGCACGTTGACGACGACCAGCGGCAGCTCCATGATCACCGCGAGGCCGAGGGCCTCGGCCTTGAGCGCCATGCCGGGCCCGGAGGTGACCGTGACGCCGAGCATGCCGGCGAACGACGCGCCGATGGCTGCGCCGATCGCGGCGATCTCGTCCTCGGCCTGGAAGGAGCGCACGTCGAACGAGGCGAGCGCGGACAGCTCGTGCAGGACCTCGGAGGCCGGCGTGATCGGGTAGGCGCCGAGGAACAGCGGCATCGCCGCCTGGTGCGCGGCGGCGACCAGACCGTAGGCGATGCCCTTGTTGCCCTTCATGTGCCGGTAGGTGCCAGCCGGGAGCGGGGCCGGCTTCACCTCGTAGACACTCGCGAAGGCCTCGGTCGTCTCGCCGTAGATCCACCCCGCCCGCAGCGCGGAGATGTTCGCGGCCTGCACGTCGGGCTTGGCCGCGAACCGCTTGCGCAGGTAGGCGGCCGTGTCCTCGATCGGCTGGCTGAACATCCAGGACACCAGGCCGAGGGCGAACATGTTCTTCGTCCGCGCGGCGTCCTTGCGCTTGAGGTTGTGGTCGGCGACGGCGGCGGCGGCGAACCCGGTCAGGTTGATCGCGTGCAGCTGGTAGGCATCCAGCGAGCCGTCGGTCAGCGGGTCGGACTCGTAGCCGGCCTTCTCCAGGCCGAGCGCCGTGAACGCGTCGGTGTCCGTGATGATGACGCCGCCGGGCCGAAGCTCGGTGACGTTGGCCCTGAGCGCGGCCGGGTTCATCGCGACGAGGACGTCGGGCTGGTCACCCGGGGTGGTGATGTCGTGGTCGGCGATGTGCAGCTGGTAGCTGGACACGCCGGCCACCGTCCCCGCTGGGGCGCGGATCTCCGCCGGGTAGTTCGGCAGGGTGGCCACGTCGTTGCCGATCGCCGCGGCCTGGGCGCCGAAGCGGTCGCCGGTGAGCTGCATCCCGTCGCCGGAGTCGCCGGCGAAGCGGATCACCACGTTCTCCAGCCGTCTGACCCCGTCGGGTCGGGCGGACAACTGCTCGGTGGACATCGGGTACCTCATCTCGGGCGGGCGATCCGTGCCGGGTGCCGGGGCCGGACCCCGGGCTGGGTGACGGCGCGGATCGGTGATCAGGGCAGGGCGGAACGGGGCACGGGCAGCTCCGGTGCCCGGCCCGGGACGGGCGCCGCCGTGGATCCGAGACGGCCCGGCCCGGCGGACCCGCCGGGATCGGCGGGCGCGGGGAGCTCGCCGGAGCCGATCTCGCGCAGCGACTGCACCCGCAGCACGGCGCGGGCCACCGTCGCGGCGGCGGCGTGGATCTGGTCGACGGTGGTGAAGCGGCCGACGCTGAACCGCAGGCTCTCCCGGGCCGCCGTCGCCGAGCGGCCCATCGCCAGCAGCACCGGCGACGGCTCGTCGCCCCCGCCGTGGCAGGCCGACCCGGCGGAGACCGCGACGTCGGGCAGGCAGGCCTGCACGGCGTCCGCCTCGGCACCGACGAAGCGCAGGTTCAGCGTGTTCGGCAGCCGCACCGGGCCGGGGCGGCCGGTGCCCTCCTCGGCGGGACCATTGACCTCGATCGCGCCGGCTCCGAGCCAGCCGATGAGCTGGTCGTAGAGCAGCTCGGTCAGCTGCCGCTGGCGGATGGCCTCGTCGGGCAGCACCGCGGCGGCGATGCGCGCCGCCGCGCCGAAGCCGACGATGGCGGGGGTGTTGAGCGTGCCGGCACGCAGCCCCCGCTCCTGCCCGCCGCCGTGCAGGAGCGGGACGAGCCGGGCCCGCGCCGCGCGCCCGGCGAGCAGCACCCCGGCGCCCTTCGGCCCGTAGACCTTGTGCGCGGAGGCGATCGCGAGGTCGATGCCCGTCTCGGTGACGGCGACCGGAATGCGACCGAGCGCCTGGGTGACGTCGCACAGGAACAGCGCCCCCGCCCCGTGCGCGAACGCGGCGACGGCCCGCGGGTCGGTGAGCGCCCCCGTCTCGTGGTTCGCCGCCATCACCGCCACCAGCGCGACCTCGCCGCCCGCCGGCGTCGGGCGCAGCAGGGACCGCAGGTGGGACAGGTCGACGGTGCCGCCGGGATGGACCCGGACGGTCTGCACGCTGCCCTCGTGCCGGTCGGCGGCGGCGTGCGCGGCGGCGAGCACCGCGGGATGTTCGGTGGCGCCGACGAGGATGCGCCGCCGGGTCGGCGCCGCGGTGGCGAGGACGCCGTGCGTCGCCAGGTTCGCCGCCTCGGTGGCGCCGCTGGTGAACACGACGTCGCGCCCGGCGGCGCCGGCGAGGGCGGCGACGTCGCGCCGGGCCGCCTCCACCAGCCGGGAGACGGCCTGCCCGGCCGGATGCCGGCTCGCCGGGTTGGCGTAGTGCTCGCGCAGCAGCGGCAGCATCGCGCTGAGGACCTCGGGGTCGACCG
This sequence comes from Frankia sp. RB5, assembly GCF_059816245.1. Lineage (NCBI taxonomy): Bacteria > Bacillati > Actinomycetota > Actinomycetes > Frankiales > Frankiaceae > Frankia > Frankia sp. RB5. Next base: position 207,896 of record NZ_JCBATA010000001.1, on the reverse strand, counting down.
GGGTCGTCGCGTTGTTGTCGAGGTAGATCACGTGCTGCTCCGCGGGGCGCAGTCCGGGCAGCGCGGGTCCCGCCGGGTCCGCGGGGCGCGCATCTCGACGTCCCACAGGTCGACGTGGACGAGCCGGCCGGCGGCGGGTTCGGCGAACCGGCCGGCGACCTTGAGCGCCTCGGTCGCCGCCAGGCAGCCGAGCGTCCCGGCGACCGACCCGAGCACCGGGAAGCCCAGCGGCTCCCAGGACGGATCCCCCTCGGGGAACACGCAGCGCAGGCACGGCTCCCCCGGCCGGACCACGAGCAGGTATCCCTCGGTGGCGTTCATCGCGGCGACGACCAGCGGCACCCCGGTGCGCACGCACATCCGGTTGATCAGGTAACGCTCGGGGAAGTTGTGCCGGGCGTCGACGACGACGTCGGCCTGCGCGATCAGGTCGGGCACCGACGGGTCGGTCAGCGCCCGGTCGACGGGGACGACCTCGACCGCCGGGTGATGCGCGCGAAGTGTCTCGGCCGCGCACAGCACACGGGACTGGCCGACCCGCTCGGGGCGCATCAGCGTCTGCCGGTTGAGGTCGGGCTCCTCCAGCTCACCCGGGTGGATCAGGATGAGCCGCCCGACGCCGGCGGCGGCGAGATAGGTCGCCGTCGCCCCGCCGACCCCGCCGACCCCAGCCACGACGATCGTCGCCTGACTCAGCCGCCGCTGCACCGAGACCCCGAAGCCGGGGATGGTCAGCTGTCGGTCGTAGCGCCGGAAGACGTCGACGTCGGCGTCGTCATCGGGCGGGGCCGCCTGGACGGGCAGGCTCCGCGCGGGCGGGCCGGGGCAGATCGACCTCAGACGCGGGTGGGAGTGGGACCGGGCAGTGACCATCGCGCGCTCCGCGGAATCGGCAGGACAGGGGCGGAATCAGCAGGAAGTGAAGGGGCAGGTCAGGCGCCGGTCGGGCGGGGAAGGGCCGGTCAGGAGACCAGCGCCACCCGCCCGATCTCGGGCAGCGCCTCCTTGAGCCGGGTCTCGATCACCCCGGTCAGGGTCGCGTTCGCGCTGGAGCAGCCACCGCAGGCACCGGTCAGGCGCAGGTGCACCTCGGCGGAGCCCGGCTCGCCGCCGCCGGCGAGGACCGCGACGATCTCGGCGTCGCCGCCGTCGCCGCGCAGGAACGGCCGAATCTCGCCCAGCACGTCCTCGACCTGGGCACGCAGCTTCGCGTCGGCCTCGGTGCGCTGCGGGGAGTCGGAGGCGCCGAACGACGAGCCGCAGCCGCACGAGCTCTTCGCGTTCGGGTTGGTGAAGGTGAAGCCGGAGGAGGTCAGCGTCTCGGCGTAGTCGACGCGCATCCCACGCAGCAGGTCCACCATCGACGTGTGCACGAGGACGTCGAAGCCGTCCTGCGGGTAGACGATGTCGTCGGCGTCGGCGTCGGGGACGAGCGAGAGGTTGTAGGTGTAGCCGGAGCAGCCGCCCGGGTCGACGCCGATGCGCAGCGCGAACCCGGCCGTGCCCGGGGTGGAGCCGAGCAGGCGGCGGACCTGCGCGCGGGCCCGGTCGGTCAGCTCGATGGCGGTGGCGGTCGCGGTCATGATGTACCTGCCTTCGCGGGGGCGCGGTGCGCGCTGAGGCGGCCGCCGACCTCGGCCACCGCCTTGTCGATCAGGTCGTAGATCTCCACCGGTTCGATGCCGGCCGCCGTCAGCGCCTCGCGCGGGCCGCCGCCGATCTTGCTGCAGAGCACGGCGGAGCAGTCGGACAGCATCGCGATCGTTTGGTCGAGACGGGACTCGTCCTCGTCGCATTCGGACGGGCCCGTGCAGTACCGGTCGACGTCGCGGGTCTGCACCAGCCGGGCCCAGCCGGCGCCGCCCTCGTAGATGAGGAACTCGCCGGCGTGACCGAAGTGCTGGTTGACGACGCCGCTGCCCTTGGTGGCGACCGCGATGAGGACGACCTCATCCGGCCGGGCCGGCTCGGCGGCCGGGGTGCCGGTCGGGGAGTCGGCCGGGGAGTCGGCCGCGGTGCCCGCGGCGAGGCCGGCCCCGCCGAGGCCGGCCGCGGCGTCCCCGGAGGACGGGGTGGCGCCGGTGAGGGTGGTGCCGGCGGGGAGCAGGGCGCCGGTGGCGATGTTGAGGCTGCGGCGGGTGGCGGCGACCTCCGCGCGCCAGCGCTCGATCTCCTCGTGCGCCGCCTGCCGGCCGGCGAGGTCGTAGGTGATCTCCCGACCCTGGTAGGTCTCCGGGGTGAACTCGTCGCCGCGGTCCTCGCCGAGCAGGCCGACCGCGTCGGCGCGGCACTGCCGGCAGTGCCGCATCATGGTCATCTCGGCGCCGTCGTGCTGCTCGCACCGGTCCTGCAGGGCCTTGAGCTCCTGCGGGGTCGGGCCGCGCTGGCCGGTCAGCCCGAAGTGGGTGCCGTGCTCGGGCGCCGAGACCAGCGGCATCACGTTGTGCAGGAAGGCGCCGAGCTCCTTGACGGTCCGGGAGACCTCGACGAGGTGGTCGTCGTTGACGCCCGGGATCATCACCGAGTTGACCTTGCAGAGGATCCCGCGCTCGGTGAGCGCCGCGAGCCCGGCGAGCTGCTGCTCGGCCAGGATCGTCGACGCCTCCCGGCCGGTGTACCGCCTGCCCTTCCAGGCCACCCACGGGTAGATCCGCTCGCCGACCTCCGGGTCGGTCATGTTGATCGTGATCGTGACGTGGTCGACGTTGAGCTCGGCGATCCGGTCGACGAACTCCGGCAGCCGCAGCCCGTTCGTGGACAGGCACAGCTTGATGTCCGGGCAGTCCCGGGCCACCAGCTCCATCGTGCGGAATGTCGGCTTCGGGTTGGCCAGCGGGTCGCCGGGGCCGGCGATGCCAAGCACGCTCATCTGCTTGATCTCGCTGGCGACCAGCTTGACCTTGGCCAGCGCGTCCTCGGGCGTGAGCAGCGAGCTGGTGACACCCGGGCGGCTCTCGTTGGCGCAGTCGAACTTCCGGTTGCAGTAGTTGCACTGGATGTTGCAACCGGGAGCGACCGCGACGTGCATGCGCGCGTAGTACTGGTGGGCCTCGGCGCTGTAACACGGATGGTTGGCGATCTTCTCCGCGAGCTCGGCGTTCCGCGCGGGCGCGCTGGTGCCGCAGCTCGTGGTGCTGGCGCAACCGCCGGGACGGTCGGCGACGGCGAGTGGCTTGCCCGTCATCACGCCCCGCCCTTCGATGCCGCAGCCTCGGCGGCCACAGCCGTGGTGTCCTCCTTCGCCGCGTCCCCCGCCGCGCCGGAACCCTTGCCGGAGCCGCAGTTCGACGACCCGTGCTTGCAGCCGCCCCCGCCGTGGCCCTTGCCACCGCCGTGCCCCTCGCCGTGGCCGCCACCGTGACCATGGCCCTGGCCAGGCCCGTCGGCGCTGACCGCGGCGATCGGCACCGCCACCGGCTGGTCGCCCGGCGCCGGGGTCGCGGCCTCGCCCTTCGCCGGGGTCGCCGCCTTCGCCGCGGCCTCGGCGGGCGCGCTCGCGGTGGCGGGGATCGGTTCGTCCCGGGCCTCGATCGCGTCCGCGTCGATCACGGGCACCGCGAGCTCGCGCTCCAGCGCGCCGACGACCCGCCCGTTGCGGAACGCGACCGCGTAGACGATGTGTTCCTGCAGGTAGAGGCCGACGTTGATGACCTCGCCGATGGTGCCGGCCTCGACCAGCACCTCGCCGACGGCGAACGCCGGGTCCGGGTACGTCCCGTCGTTGCGCAGATCCTTGACGGTGGCGACGACATCCCCGACGTCGTAGGTGTTGCTGCTCATCGGGCATCCTCCGGCTGCTCGGACGGTGCCGGCGACGGGTCCTCGCCCGGTCGCCGGACGGTGATCTCGGATGACGGCACGAAGGCCGACTCGGGTGCGCGGTCCTTGAGGACCTTGAAGACGCGGTGGTCCAGCGCGGTGGCGGTGAGGAAGGCCTCGTACGAGCGGACGAGCGCCGCACGGTAGTCGCGCAGCAGCTCCTCGGGATCGGTGCGCTCGCCGTCCCCGGCGTCGTGCAGCTTCACCAGCTCGCCGGAGAACACCCGCAGGATGTGCAGCCGGTTGACGGCGACGACGCGGGGGTCGAAGTCGACATCGAGCAGCGCGAAGTACTCCTCCGCGGTGGAGCAGCGGTGGAAGCCCGCGAGCCGGGCGGCGGCGGTGCCGGTCGCGCTCATGCCGACGCCTCCCTGTCGGCCCGGGACGGTGCGTCGGCCAGCGTCTGCAGCAGGGCGATCTCGGCGTAGGCGTCGTAGGTTCGGCGCGCGAGGTCGGGGATGTTCTCCCAGCCCAGCGGCAGGTCCTCGGCCAGGTCGTGCAGGTCGAGCTTGAGCTGCGACGCCTTCATGCCCAGCTTGCGCAGCCGCTTGCGGGCCTCCTCCGGGTCGAGGTTCGCGACCTCGACGGACGCGGCGTCGGCGGACGCGGGGCCGGCGGTGGTCGGGGTGTCAGGAGTCATCGCGGGCCACCTCGGGGAACCGCTCGGCGATCTTCGCCGCGTTGATCACCAGCGACTCGCCGCGGGCGGCGAGCTTGTCCAGCGAGTCGAAGCCGAAGCGCTGCACGTCGCGCAGGGCGTCGTCGAGGACGACGAGCCGGCCGGCGAAGACGATCGCCCGGCCGAAGCCCTCGTGGTTGATGTCGAGGACGGTCGTGCTGAACGCGCCGGTCGCCTTCTCGATGGCGCCCGCCACCGCCTGGTAGAAGCACCGCAGCCGGGCCTCGGTGGCGGGCTCCAGGTCGCAGGACGCCGGGATCTTCCGGCGCTCCTCCTTCGTGACCACGAACGGGGCGAGCAGCCGCTCGTCAGAGAACCGGCCGAGCTGGCCGTAGGCGTCGTCGGCGCGGACCTGGTCGAGCAGGTCCCGCAGGAATCCGGTCATCTCGGTCATGCGGCGTCTCCCTTGAGCACCGCGGCGACGCTGCGGGTCCAGTTCTGGGTGGTCGGCTGCGGGTCGCGGGCGCGCAGCACCTTGCGCAGCCAGGGCGGCGGCGTGCCGGCGAGGGTCGCGACGTACCGGTCGAGCAGGTCGGCGACGCTCGTCCCCTTGGCCACCTTCACCGGGTGGATCCGGGCCTTGACGACCCGCGCGGCGGCCGTGCCGCCGATGTCGCTGATGTTGAGGATCACGCAGTCCGCGACGGCGGACAGCCGTGACTCGATCTTGCTTTCCTCATCGTTGGCGGCCTCGTCCAACAGCCGGCTCTCCAGCAGGCGGGATCCCTCGGGGCCGACGTCGTACACGTCGAACCGGCGGCACCAGCCGAAATGCTGGTCCACTGCGGTCCCGTCGCTCGTCGCGAAAGCGATCTTCAACACGGTGACTCCTGGAACAGGTTGTCGAGTTCATCGGGGTCGGCCGTGGCGCGCGGCTGGCGGGGGATGTCCGTCGAGGACTGCCCTGCGTCGGACGCGGGTCCGGTCGACGCGGTATCCACTGGGGCCCGCGCGTCCACCTGGCCCGGGTGCGCGTGCTCGGCGCGCTGGTCGTCCGGAGTCCGATGGTGCGTGTGGCCGTGGTCGAGGACGCGGTTCGCCGCGTCGATGAGCAGGCGCAGGCTTCCGCCGTAGCCCGCGGTGCCGGTCAGGGTCGCCCCCAGCCGGTCGAAGATCGGGAAGCCGAGCGGCAGGAACGCCGCGCCGAGCTGGTGCGCGATCTCGCGCAGGTGGCTGGAGCCGACGACCAGGTCGGCACCGGCGGCCCGGGCCCGCGCGGCGAACTCGGCCAGGTCGCCGACGACCACCTCGTCGAAGGGTGCGTCGGCGAGCGCCGGCGCGGGGGTCGGCGACATCGCGGTCACGATCTCGGCGCCGGCGTCGTGCAGCAGCGAGCCGGCGGCGAGCAGGGTGTCCGGCTCGGCGGCGATCGCCACCCGCACCCCGCCGAGGACGAAGTGCGCGTCGAGCAGGCCGTCGGCGAGCCGCGCCCGCGCCCGGCGCACCGCGCGCGGCGCGGTCCGGCCGCTGATCGCCATCAGCTCGCCGACCAGCGCGTCCGTCTCGGTGAGGCCGGCGAGGTGCCGGTGGCGCAGCAGCGGCGCCCCGGTCCGCGCGGCGAGCAGCTCGCCGGCGGCGGACGCGGTCGCGCCGGCGATCAGGACGGCGGACGCGTCGCGCAGGCGGCGCAGGTCGGCGACGGTCGTCCCCCCGGTGGTCGTCGGCTGCCAGGCCGGGGCGAGATGCCCGTCGACGGAGCTGGACAGGTCGGGGACCAGCACCGGGGTGAGCCCGAAGGCGCGGACCAGCTCGGCCAGCTCGTCGAGGTCGGCGGCGGTCAGGCCGGGACCGGCGAGGACGGCGACGAGATCAGGGTCACCGTCCTCGCCGGTGGTCTGCGGGGGCGTGGGCAGCGCGGACGCCGCGAGCAGGGCGGTGTGACCCTCCACCGCCTCGCGTCGCGCCACGGGCGTCCGGCCCCGCGCGCCGACCGGTGACACCAGGCCCGCCGCGCCACCGGGCGGCGCCGGGACGACCGCCCGGACCAGCGCTTCCAGGGCCGCGCTCCAGCCGTCGGACAGGCCACCGAGGAATTCCGGGGTCGACACCCCGATGATCAGCGGCCCCAGGTCGTGACCGGTGTCCGCGCCGTGTCCGGCGTCCGCGCCGTGTCCGGCGTCCGCGTCGGCCCAGGCGTCGAGGTAGGCGCGCAGCTGGCCGCCGACGTCCTCACCCGACACCTCGGTGACGCCCGTGGTGAGCAGTCCGATGACTTCCGGGCGCTGCTTCTTGCGGATGGCGTCGAGGGTGGCGACCAGCGACTCGCCGCTGCCGACGACCGCGGTCACCTCGGTGATGCCGGTGGTCTGCAGCGGGATCGGCTCGTTGAAGTGCCGGGTCAGCAGGGCCTTCGCGAACGACGCGCAGCCCTTCGAGCCGTGCATGATCGGCATCGAGCGGGCGAGGCCGAGGAAGACCAGCGCCGCGCCGAGGGGCTGGGAGAACTTGAGCGGGTCGATCGTCGCGCCGCGCTCCACCACGGTGATCCGGGCCATCACGCCGCCTCCGCCGCGTGGCCGTCGCGAGCGCCGGCGTCGGCCGCGTCCCAGGGGGCTGGGCGGCGGACCTGCTCCCAGACGGGGCTCGCGATCGCCATGTCGAGCTGGCGGGCGAACTCGACCATCCCGGTGTAGCCCGCGTAGGGGATGTGCCGTTCCTGGTTGATGTCGAGGAAGGGCAGCCGGCCCTTGAGCGCGGTGTACTGGTTGCGCCCGCCGGCGACCAGGATGTCCGCCCCGGTGTCCTCGGCGACCCGCAGCAACTCCCGCGGACTGCTGTCCTTGATCATCTTGCTGTCACCGAGCAGCTCGCGGATCCGGTCCACGTCACCGTCGGAGCTCTTGGTGATGCCGCTGCCGACCACCTCGATGCCGAGTTCCTGCAGCGCCGAGACGATCGACCAGCTCTTCACCCCGCCCGTGTAGAGGACCGCCTTGCGTCCCGCCAGGCGGGCGCGGTACGGCGCGATCGCCGCCTCGGTGGCGGCCTCCTCGGCGGCGATGAGCTCCTCGGTGCGCCGGGTGAGGTCGTCGTCGTCGAGCAGGCGGGCGAAGCCACGCAGGCTGTCGGCCATCGCGCGGGTGCCGTAGAAGCTGCCCTCGAACCAGGGGATGCCGTAGCGCTCCTCGAGGCCGCGGGCGAGGCCGAGCAGGGCCCGGGAGCAGACGACCATCGTCGCGCGGGCCCGGTGGGCGGCGGCCACGTCGCGGTAGCGGGCGTCGCCGCTGATGCAGGCGCGCACCCGCAGGCCGAGTCGGCGCAGCACCGGCAGCACGTCCCACAGCTCGCCGGCGATGTTGTACTCGCCGATGAGGTTCACGTCGAGCGGTCCGGCGTCGTCCGGTTCGACGGTGCCGATCACATGGTCCAGCAGCGCCTGGCCGGCGATCTTGTTGCCGAGGTTCTTGTTGCCAACGAAGCCCGGGGCCTCGACCGGGATGACCGGCACGCCGGTCTGGGCGGACGCGGAGGCGCAGACCGCGTCCAGGTCGTCGCCGATCATGGCGGTCACGCAGGTGGAGTAGACGAAGACCGCGGGGGGCGCATACCGCTCGACGATCTCGCAGACCGTGTCGAACAGTCGCTGCTCGCCGCCGAGGACGACGTCGTTCTCGGACATGTCGGTGGTGAAGCCGTGTCGGTAGAGGGTCGGGCCGGAGGACAGGCTGCCGCGGCCGTCCCAGGAGTTGCCGGCGCAGGCGATCGGGCCGTGCACGACGTGGGCGCTGTCGGCGATCGGGACCAGGGTGATCATGGCGCCGTCGAAGGTGCAGCCGCCGGCGGTGCCACCGGGCTGGGGTTTGGGGCAGCCCGCCTTGCGCTGCTTCTCGCTCTTGGCGTTGTTGGTGTCGCAGGCCGTCTCGCTGAACAGGGCGGCGCGTTCCGGAGCGGACATAGGCCATCCTCGGGAGGGGGCGGTCCTCGGGTGAGGCTGGATGAATACGCATAAATAGGACAGTGAGCCGCAGGCGGAGGGCGGCAGGGAGAGGGTCGGTCGACCCGGGAGGGAGTCGACCGACCCGCTCGGGGGGCGGGGAGTCAGCACGGGCGACCTGGGGTGGGAGCCGCCACAGGTGGCCTGGGTGGGAGCCGCCACAGGTGGCGCCGGCTGCCTCGACCCGCGGGAGTGGCCGGCCGACCGCAGGGAGCGCGGTGGGCGCGGCCGGCCGGCCACGTCAGTGTCCAGTTCGTCCCGCCTGGCCCGACTCGACGGCGCTGTCGAGTCGGGCCGTCGGCGGCCTCGTCGGGCGACGGGGCGCCGGGGGCGGCGGAGCCGGAGGCGCCTCGGGCGCTACAGCGGGCGACGGGTCAGCGGACCGCGTCGAAGCTGTGGTCCGGGGCGTTGCGGTCCATCTCGTCGAGGATCGTGTTGACGAGCTGGCTGAGCAGCTGCAGGCCGCCGGTGTACCCGACGATCGGGAAGCGGTGCAGGTGATGCCGGTCGAAGATCGGGAAGCCGACCCGGACCAGCGGCACGTTCGCCTCACGGGAGATGTACTTGAGCTGCATGCTGCCGATGAGCAGGTCGACCGGCTCGGTGAAGACCAGCGACCGCAGGTGCCAGAGGTCCTTCTCCGGCCAGACGGTCGCCTCCTGGCCGAACGGGCTGGCCGAGAGCACCTTCTCCATCCGGGCCTTGAAGCTGGAGTCGGAGTTCGTGCTCACCACGTGCACCGGGATCATGCCGAGCTCAAGCACGAAGCGGGTCAGCGCGACGACGAGGTCCGGGTCGCCGGCGATGCCCACCCGCTTGCCGTGCAGGTAGGCGTGCGAGTCGGTGATCGCGTCGACGAGCCGGCCGCGCTCGGCGGTGAGCTCCGCGGGGATCTCCACGTCGGCGATCCGGGCGACCTCGGTGAGGAAGACGTCGGTGCCGCGGACCCCGAGCGGGGTCTCCAGCACGACCGTGTCCTGCTTCCAGGTGTCCCGGATGAGCTCGGACGTCTTGCGGGTCGCCGTCTCCTGCAGCGAGACGGTCGCGCGGCTGAACTTCGCGAGCGCGCCCTCGAGCAGCGTGGTGCCGCCCGGGTAGAGGTCGTACTCACCGTCGGCCGGGGAGTCCAGCGAGCTGGAGTGGTCGCCCAGGATGATCGGGTCGACGCCCATCAGCTCGAGGATGCGGCGGTACTCGCGATGGTTGCCGACGTAGGTGTCGAAGCCGGGGATCACGTTCAGCCGGACCCGGTCCGACTTCTCGATCTTCGACGCGTCCGCGTCCGGCGACTTCGCCAGCATCTCGAGGATGCCCTTGAGCATCGCGTCGTAGCCGGTGATGTGCGAGCCGACGAACGACGGGGTGTGGGCGTACGAGACCGGGAAGTCCTGGGTGATCGCCTCCTGCTCGCGCGCCGCGCCGATGTAGGCGAACAGGTCCTCACCGATGACCTCGGCCATGCAGGTGGTGCTGACCGCGATGTGCTTCGGCTTGTACAGCGCGGTGATGTTCTCCATCGCCTCGACGAGGTTGTTGATGCCACCGAACACGGCGGCGTCCTCGGTCATCGAGGTGGAGGCGGCGGGCACCGGCTCCTTGAAGTGCCGGGCGAAGTGGCTGCGGAAGTAGGCCACGCAGCCCTGCGAGCCATGCACCAGCGGCATGGTGCCCTCGAACCCGAGGGCGGCGAGCACCGCGCCGAGCGGCTGGCAGGCCTTGGCCGGGTTGACGGTCAGGGCCTCGCGGGCGAAGTTCTTCTCCCGGTACTCCCAGCCGCGGGTCCACTCGAGGACCCGCTCGACCTCTTCCTTCGGGGCCGCGTTCTCGAACTCGCGCTTGCCCTCGAACTGCTTCTGGTAGACCTCGTCACGAAAGATGTCGTTGTGGTCGAGGACACGCAGTGGGACCGCGTTCGTGTGCTCCGGGGTCGTCGTCACCGGACGTCCTCCTCTCCCCTGCGGGGCCCGCCCCAGCGGGGGCTCGATGCCTGCCGGCAGCAGCCGCCGCGCGCAGCGGCCGCGGCTGCTGCCGGCAGTGCTGGAAAAACTGCTATGCCGTCTGGACGGCAGGCCTGGCTGGACGGCTGCCTAGCCGGGCGGATTCCGCCTGGTCGGTCGCCGGCCGGACCAGCTGGTCAGGCCACCTGGCCGGACTTCGACCAGGGAGCCTCCAGGAGGTCCCAGGCCGGGCTGTTGATCGCGATGTCCATGTCGCGGGCGAACACAGCGAAGCCGTCCACGCCGTGGTACGGGCCGGAGTAGTCCCAGGAGTGCATCTGGCGGAAGGGGATGCCCATCTTGTGGAAGACGTACTTCTCCTTGACGCCCGCGCCCATCAGGTCCGGCTTGAGGAACCTGGCGAACTCCTCCAGCTCGAACGCCGTCGGGTCGTCGTAGAGGACGGTGCCTTCCTTGAGCATGGCGTAGGTCCGGGTGTAGTCGTCCTTGTGGGCGAACTCGTAGCCGGTCCCGACGACCTCCATGCCGAGGTCCTCGTAGGCGCCGATCGTGTGCCGCGGGCGCAGGCCGCCGACGGCGAGCATGACCCGCTTGCCCTCCAGCCGCGGACGGAAGGCCTTGGTGATCTCGTCGAAGCGCACCTGGTAGCGGGCGATCGCCGCCTCGGTCTTCGCCTTGATCTCGTCGTCGAAGAACTCGGCGATCTTACGCATGGAGGAGATGATCTTCGAGGGACCGAAGAAGTTGAACTCGGTCCAGGGAGTGCCGAAGCGCTCCTCCATCGTCGTGCAGATGTAGTTCATGGACCGGTAGCAGTGGATCAGGTTCAGCTTCGACAGATGCGTCGAGGCCATCTCGTTGATCGTGCCGTCTCCGGACCACTGGGCGATGACCCGCAGGCCCATCTCCTCGAGGATCCGCCGGGACGCCCAGGCGTCCCCGCCGATGTTGTAGTCACCGATGAGCGCGACGTCGTAGGGCGTCTGCTCGAACGTGTCGCCGCCGGTGCCGAGCACGTGGTCGCGGACCGCGTCGTTCGCGATGTGGTGGCCCAGCGACTGGCTGACGCCGCGGAAGCCCTCGCAGCGAACCGGGATGACCGGGATGCCGAGCTTCTTCGCGGACTTCTTGGAGACGGCCTCGATGTCGTCGCCGATCAGACCGATCGGGCACTCGGACTGCACCGAGATGCCCTTGGCCAGTGGGAACATCTCGACGATCTCGTCGCAGACCTGCTCCAGCTTGGGGTCACCGCCGAAGACGATGTCCTTCTCCTGGAAGTCGGTGGTGACCTGCATCGCCGTGAAGTTGTTCACGCCCAGGTGGCCGTGCGCGTAGTTGCGCCGGGTGGCCCAGGAGTACTGGCCGCAGCCGACCGGGCCGTGGCTGATGGTGACCAGGTCCTTCACCGGGCCCCACACCACGCCCTTGGAGCCGGCGTAGGCGCACCCGCGGATCGTCATGACCCCGGGGCGGGACTTGATGTTGGACTTGACCTCGCACTCCTTCGACCCCTCGGGGTCGTTGGCCTTGATGTGCTTGGCCCGGAACTTCGCGGCCTTCTTGGGGTACTGACCCAGGACCTCGGCGATCATCGCCTCGGTCTCGGCCCGGGACGGGGCCGGCGTCGTCGTCATGATCGGGACCTCATCCTCGACGGTGTCGGAGCAGGGAGCGTCGGGTGCGCGTCGGTGTCTGGCTGGGGTCAGGCGACGGCGGCGGCCTTGCCGATGATGCTCTCGTCCTCCTGCTGCATGATCCCGAACTCGATGAGAAGCTCCTCGAGCTCGTCCATGGTGATCGGCGTCGGGATCGTCTTCATGTCGTTGTCGACGATCTTCCGGGCCAGCTCGCGGTACTGGTCGGCCTGCGAGTTCTTGGGGTCGTACTCGATGACCGTCATCCGGCGCAGCTCGGCGTGCTGCACGACGTTGTTGCGCGGGATGAAGTGGATCATCTGGGTGTTGAGGCGGCGGGCGAGCTCCATGATCAGCTCGTCCTCGCGGTCGGTGTTACGGCTGTTGCAGATGAGCCCGCCGAGCCGGACACCACCGGAGTGCGCGTACTTGAGGACTCCGCGGGCGATGTTGTTCGCCGCGTACATCGCCATCATCTCGCCGGAGGTGACGATGTAGATCTCCTGCGCCTTGCCCTGGCGGATCGGCATCGCGAAGCCACCGCAGACGACGTCGCCAAGGACGTCGTAGGTCACGAAGTCGAGGTCCTCGTAGGCGCCGGCCTCCTCCAGGTAGTTGATGGAGGTGATGACGCCACGGCCGGCGCAGCCCACGCCCGGCTCCGGGCCACCGGACTCCACGCACTTGATGCCCCACTGGCCCTCGACCAGGACCTCGTCGAGCTCCAGGTCCTCGACCGACCCCTTCTCGGCCGCCAGCTGGATGACGGAGGTCTGCGCCTTCGAGTGCAGGATCAGGCGGGTCGAGTCGGCCTTCGGGTCACAGCCGACGATCATGACCTTCTTGCCCATCTCGGCCATGGCCGCCATGGTGTTCTGCTGGGTGGTGGACTTGCCGATACCACCCTTGCCGTAGAAGGCGATCTGGCGCATGTGGTGCTCCTCCTTGGTACGGTCTGCCGCGGCTCGCGGATCACCGGGCGTGACCAGGCCGGTCGGGCCGGTCACACGGTTCGGGTCTGCGGGATGCCGGGCGTGCCGCCGGTCGGGTTGGACCGGGACGTCGGCACTACCGTTGCTGGGTCGTGCTGAACCCTGCTGGATGTGCGGGGCCTTGCTGGTCGTGCTGAACCCGTCGGCGCGGATGCGGTCGGTCAGACCGGTTCCTCGCGCGTCGGGGTCCCCGCTCGGGGGGCCGGCATCTCGACCCGCCCGAGAAGTTCCTGGAAGTCACGGCTGTCGAGGCCGCGCTTGTGCCGGGTGGCGGCGAGCCGAACCTGTTCCACCAGCGGTTCGAGCTCGCTCTCCTCGGCGGTGATGCCGCACTGCTCGAGCGCGTGGCGTAGGGACGCCCGCCCACTGTGCTTGCCGACGGTGAGCCGCCGCCGACCGCCGACCTCGGCGGGGTCGAACGGCTCGTAGGTCGCCGGATGACGCAGGATGCCGTGCACGTGGATGCCCGACTCGTGCGCGAACACCGACTCGCCGACCACCGCCTTGCCCGCCGGCAGCGGGCGGCCAGCCGCCCGCGAGACCAGCTGGGCCAGCGTGCGGAACGAGGTGGTGTCGAGGTCGATCGGCAGCTTCAGCAGGTGCCGAAGCGCCATCGCGACCTCCTCGATCGGAGCGTTCCCGGCGCGTTCACCGAGGCCGAGCACGGTGGTGCTGACCCAGGTGAACCCCGCCTGGACGGCGGCGATGGTGTTGGCCGTCGCCAGGCCGAAATCGTCGTGGGCGTGGATCTCCCACGGCCCCGGGACCGCCCTGACCAGTCGCCCCAGCCGGTCGTACGCGCTCACCGGGTCGAGCAGGCCGACGGTGTCGGCCCAGCGCAACCGGGTGACGCCCAGCTCCCGCAGTTCGCCCGCCAGGTCCGTGACAAACGCGTCGTCGGCGCGGGAGGCGTCCTCGAAACCGACGCTCACCCGCATCCCCCGGTCGGTCGCGTCCACGACGCAGTCGCGGACGCGCCGCCGCGCCCAGGCCCGGTCCCGCTCCAACTTGCTCTTCAGGTGCAAGTCGGAGACGGGGATGGTCAGGTGCGCGGTGACAAGGCCGCAGCTGGCCGCGGCCTCGACATCGCGGTGATCGGCCCGGCACCAGCCCACGATCTCGGCCTTCGGGTCGGTCGCGAGGATCTCCCGCAGCACGTCCCGTTCGGTGACACCCATGGCCGGGATGCCGGCCTCGATCTGGTGTACGCCGATGGCGTCCAGAGCGCCGGCGATGGCGAGTTTCTCGGCCGCGGTGAACGCGACACCAGGCGCCTGCTCGCCGTCGCGGAGCGTGGTGTCGCAGAATCTGACCACCGCGTCCGGCTGTGTCGCCGTGGCAGATGAGCTGGGAAAACGGGTCTCGCGCACTGTCATCACCAGCCGTCGCTCCGGAACTGAAGGACATGGGCCGCGCCGCGAACTGCGGTTCACCGTTTGTTCGGCGGCGACATGAATCAGACTAGGAGCCGATTATTTCGAGTCGGCAAGCGCCGGTAACTTCGCGGTTAACAGGTATTCTGGCGAGATGTTCGGAAGCTTTCCCGGCGAGTTGTCCGTGAAGATATTCCGCAGGATAAATCCAAGGATGAATTTTTCTTCGGGGTCCCGCTACCGAGCCGGCGTGGCGCCGTCATGGAGTCGCTGTGGAGTCGCCGTGGAGTCGCCTCCGCGCCGCCACGGAGCCGCCTGACATGGGCCCGGTCACACTGCTGGGGTGGGCCCACCTGGCAGGTCGGGGGCCCACGGGGTCGCGAACCTGACCGAGGGTGCCAGTGGCCGCGGAGCGAATAACGCCATCCGCCGGGCGGCATCCGCCCGTGCGGATGCCGGGGTATCCGATCGAGTGAACCAGGACCATCAATCCGTGACACAGAGACTACGGAATGGTGTTTTCGACCCTTCTCCACTCCCTCTCCACCCCTTCTTCGACGCTGGCGGCGGGCGGTGCGGAGTACGCACTAATCGGCACGGCCAGATGGCGTCACCATCGTCCTGTGCAGCGAGGGTTAACGGTTTCGAAACCCTTGCGGGCGTTCTTGCCTTGGACCTCACGAGGCCTGTCGGATATCTTATGGATAACAAAAGAATGGCAGTAGATAACGGCAGGGTACGCACCCTGGTCCGGACAGGACCGCGCCAGGTGGTGCTTTCCCTGCCGGGCGAGCGGAAGGAGCTGGACGTGTCCGTACACACAGACGCGAGGTGCGTCGGTTGCCTGCTGGGACGGTAGAGATGTCGGAGGCCCAGATGATCGGTATGCCAACCGATGCCCCGGGCAACTGGGAGGACCTGCGGGCGGCAGTGGTGGGGAACAACGGAGTCTTCAGGACCACCATGGGCTTGCTGCGGGAGATCGGTGGCTACGGCCGGCTCGGCACGAACGTACGGCAGATCCTCAGCCGCAACCTCGCCGGTATCGGCCTGGGGCACCTGCCGATGGAACTGCCCGCCTACCAGGACAAGGAGATCCTGCTCTTCCAGTACGGCACGCCGGCCGCCGAGATCGTCGAGGCGGTCCGCGAGGGCGCCTCGGACGGCGCCGAGTCGGCCCTGATCCGCCTGAACTCGTCGCAGGACATCGCCAAGGTCCGCGACGCCTCTCTCAAGGCCGTCGAGCTCCTGTCCATCCTCAATGACCGCTGCCGGGACTGCGCCCGCGACCTGCCCTGACCGCCGCCGGGTGGTCGGCCCCGCCCGGCGACACTCGCCGGTCGCCGGACGGGGCCGACCCGCCCACCCGCCCCACCGCCGCGTGAACGCGCGCCGGCTTCCCGTCCGATCGCGGGCGGGAGGCCGGTCGTGCTCACTCGAGACCGCACTGCCCCCGCGGTCTTCCCCTTGTTCCCGGGCTCCGCGACTCCGCCGTGGCCCCGCGGGCGGAACCCGGGACGAAGTGACACCTCCATGATCATCTCTGCGGCCGGCCGTTCCCCGCGAACCGTCTGTCAAGACGACTTCCCACAAGCGGGAAGCGTGCACGAGTGACAGCGGCTCCGTGGGCCACGCGGGTCCGCCCTGCTCCGCGGATCCGCGTCCTCGCGTCCTCGCGTCCTCGCGTCCTCGCGTCCTCGCGTCCTCGCGTCCTCGCGTCCTCGCGTCAAGTGTTGGCGGCCAAGCGGTGCCGCAGCCTGCGTCTCAGGCCTGGCGGGCCGTTTCGGTGACGCCCTTGAGCTGCCCGGCGTCGGGGACGGTGGCGTTCGCGGTCCGCATGCTGCGGGGCAGCTCGATCGCGGCGACCGCGGCAGCTGCCGAGCAGGCCGCCGCCACCAGGTAGGCGACCTGGAACCGACCGGCACCGGGAGCGCCACCGGCCGCCGTGACAGCGCTGGCGGACAGGACCGCGGTCACCAGACCCACCCCGAGCGCGGTCGACACGTGCCTGTTCATCGTCAGCGCGGCGGCCGCCCTGGAGATCTCGTCGGCACCGATGTTGCCGAACATCGACGCCTGCAGGCCCACCATTGCCATCCCGTTCACCAGCCCGGCGACCAGCATCGCCGCGCAGAACGCCCAGAGCGGGGTGTCGCCGTCGAACCTGCTCAGCACCACGAGGTCGACGGCCAGCAGCGACTGGCCCACGACAACCAGGACCCGCGGCCCCAGCACGTCGAAGGCCCGTCCGACGGTCTGCGAGGAGATCACCACGCCCACCGGGACCACCGCGAGGACCAGGCCGGCGATGAGCGGGGACCGTCCCGCGGCCTGTTGCAGCATGAGGGGCGTGATGTAGAGCATGCCGCCGAGAAACGCCATCGTCTGGAAGGCCGTGGCCAGGTTCGAGTAGCGGAACAGCGAGTCCCGGAACAGCCCCAGATCGATCAGCGGTTCCCGGGCCCGCAACTCGATCGCGACGAACAGCCTGACCGCAACGATGGTGACCACTGCAACACTTAGGGTGATCGGATGCGTCCAGCCAAGCTCCGGTCCCTCGCCCAGGACGTACAGCGCACCGCTGAGTCCCACCGCTGCCGTCGCGAAGTTGCCCGCCCCCAGTCGCACCCGCTGGCGCTGCTCGGCGGCGGCGGGGGCCAGCAGCACCATCGCCGCGGTGACCAGGCCGATGGGAGCGTTGAGGAAGAAGGCCAGCCGCCAGCTCAGGTGGTCCACCAGCAGGCCGCCGAGCGGCGGGGCCAGCGCGGGGCCGAGCGCGATCGGCATCAGCAGCAGCCGGGTCATCCGGGCCCGCTCGCTCTGTGGGTAGGCGCGGTAGAGCATCGCCGTGCCGACCGGGCCGATCAGGCCGCCGGCCGCGCCCTGCAGGCCGCGGACGGCGATGAGTTCGGGCAGGCTGCGGGCCATGCCGCAGGCGGCGCTCGCGAGCACGAACAGACCCAGCGCGGTGACGAACACCCGTCGCTCACCGAAGCGTCCGGTCAACCACGCGGCCGCCGGCATCGTGATGGCCAGCGCCAGGATGTAGCCGATCACCGTCCACTTGACCGACGCGAGCGGCGCGTCGAAGTCGCGGCCCAGCGTCGGCAGCATGACGTTCACGATGTGGGTGTCGAGCGCGGCCATGAACAGGCTCGTCACGTAGGCGGTCGCCGCCGCGGCGCGCGGGGTGACGCGGGGGCGCGGCCGAGCCGGGTCGCAGAAGTTGGTCATCCGAGCCGATCCCGGGTGCTGTGCGAACCTTGCGGCAACGCGGAACCAATCGGTCTCGACCCCATGCGCCTATTCAGCCGAGTCAGATTCGTGACGGTCAAGGAACGCGTTTCACTCAGCGGACCAGACAGCTTGCCGGGCTCTCGACGAACGTGATTCAAAACAGGAATCGCGTGTTTCGCAGGGTCGGCGCGGCCCCTGCGGACAACAATTCCCGCCGCAGCCCGGACGGGATCCGCCGAGCCCGGAGGTGCCCGCATGCCCACCGCTGACCCGACTCCCCGGGAGCTGCTCCCGCCGGACGGCCTCGCGCACGTGATCGACTCGCCCGAGGGGCCGATCTACTACCTCGACGTCGGCTCCGGCGAGCCGTTGCTCCTGGTGTCCGCCTGGGGCCCGCAGCCGGGATCGACCGCCTGGCTGCTCTACCGGGACGTGCTCGCCGTCCTGGCGAAGTCCCGGCGCTGCATCGTCGTCGAGCTGACCAACTACGGGCACACCGGGCCGGTCACCTTCCACGAGCCGGCCCATGACGTCTGCGTCCGCGCGGTGGTGCGGGTGCTGGACCACCTCGGCATCGAGCGGATCACCGCGGTCGGCACCTCGCAGGGCGCGACCACCTGTCTGGACCTGGCGCTCCAGCACACCGGGCGGGTGGAGCGCCTCGTCATCGGCGCGTGTCACGCCTCGACCGGCGGAGACCCGTACCTGCTGGCGCCGTTCCCCGGCGAGGTGATGCGGCTGCAGCTGGAGAGCCAGGCCGACCCGGGCAGCCGCGACAAGCTGGAACGCCTGCTGCGCGGGCTCTGGTACGACGAGTCGCTGGTCACGGCTGAGCTGGTGGACGAGTTGATGGCCTTCCGCGCGCAGCGGATGGACCACTGGCAGGCGACGCAGGACTCGGTCAGCGTCCCGCACAGCAACGTGGTGGACCTGCCGAGGGTCACCGTGCCGACGCTGGTGATCCACGGCCGCTTCGACCGCATGGTGCCCTTCGAGCAGGCCCTGATGATCATGAGTTACCTGCCCAGCGCGGACGTGGTGGTGCTCAACGAGTGCGGCCACTGGCCGCCGATGGAGCGGCCGGACGCGTTCGCGTCGCTGGTCCTCGACTTCCTCGCCCGCACCTCACCGGCGGCCTGACACCGGGGCCGCGGGGTGTGACAAATGCCGCCCCCGGCCCCGGGAACGCGACTGCGGCACCCGAACGCTGCGCGGTCCCATCAGTGCACTGCTGATCCGGCCTGTGACGTCCGGGTAAGCGGACCGTGCTCCGCGGCGCAGGCCGTCGAATTCCCGAAACAATGGTTATTCAGAAGTAACAGACCGCGGACCGGTGAGCGGACCGCCGTCCATTCACCGATCCTTGGGATCCGCCTAGCATCAGTCCACACACCCGCAAATGATGATGCCGAAACTCCGCGGGCGATCAAGGAGTGTTATGACCACCATCGCGAGTGAGACCGCTGCGGTGTATGCCCTCGGCGCTCCCGAGGGGAAACTCGTGCCCGCCGGCGAGGACGCCCTGTGGGTCGCCGAGCTGGGGTCCGGCAAGCCCACCGTCTTCCTGCACGGCGGCGGCCCGGGATGCACGTCCTGGACGGACTTCGCACCCGTCGCCCCGCTGTTCGCCGCCGACCGGCGCGTGCTGCTGGTCGACATGCTCAACTACGGCTTCTCCAGTGTCGCGAGGATCGACGGTCCCCGCTGGACGGCGCACGCGCGGCGCATCGCCGCCACGCTTACGACCCTGGGCGTCACCGAGGCCGACTTCGTCTGCAACTCGATCGGCGGGTCGGCGGCGATCGCGCTCGCGGCCGACTATCCGCACCTGGTCCGCAAGATGGTGATCACGGGCAGTGAGCCCGTGCACCGCGGGCGCGGCGCCAAGACCCCGGAGCTGGGTTTCGAAGGCATGACCGCGTGGGCCAACTACTACGGCGGCGACGGCCCGTCCCCCGAGAAGATCGTTCCGATCATGGAACGGCTGGAGTACTGGGATCCGGCGAACGTCGCGCCCGACCGCGTGGAGCTGCGCTACCTCTACAGCCTGTCGGACGGGCAGCGGATGCTCGCCTCCGCCGAGGCCTGGGGCGAGCCCGAGGACCTCGCGGACAAGCTCGCCACGGTGCGGGCCCGGATCCTGTTCTTCTTCGGCAAGCAGGACATCTTCGTCCAGAACACCTACCCGGTCCTGCTCTCCGACATCGCTCCCTACGGCGACGTCTACCTCATGGACGAGGCGGCGCACCACATGGAGGAGGAGCGGCCCGCGGACTTCGCGGCGGTCGTCAAGGCCTTCCTCGACTCACCCGTCACCAACGCCTGAGCGTCACCACGCACCGGAAGGGAGCGCCGCATGTCCATCGAGATCGATGACCTGGCCGACAAGGTCCAGTGGGAGAAGGGCCTCATCAGCCCGGAGATCTTCATCGACGAGAAGGTCTACCGGGAGGAGCTGGGGCGCCTGTTCGGGCGGGCGTGGCTCTTCCTCGCGCACGACAGCATGATTCCGAAGCCGGGCGACTTCTTCAACACCTACATGGGTGGCGACCCGGTGATCGTCGCGCGGCAGAAGGACGGCTCGGTCCGGGCCTACCTGAACGCCTGCCGGCACCGCGGCATGAAGGTCTGCCGGGCCGAGGACGGCAACGCCAGGAACTTCATGTGCACCTATCACGGCTGGGCGTACGACATCTCCGGGGAGCTGATCAACGTCCCCAACCTCGCCGACGCCTACCACAACGATCTGGACCGCAAGAAGTGGGGCCTGGTCCAGGTCGCACAGATCGACAACTACAAGGGTCTGTGGTTCGCCACGTTCGACCCGACCGCGCCGCCGCTGCACGAGTACCTCGGCGACATGACCTTCTACATCGACTCCTGGGTCGACCACGTGCCCGGCGGTATCGAGATCCTGCCCGGCGTCATCAAGTGGACGATCCGCGGCAACTGGAAGATCGCGGCCGAGCAGTTCGCCGGTGACGGTTACCATGCGCAGGTCACGCACTCCTCCTCGCTCGGCAAGATCGGCGAGGGCATGTGGGGGAAGATGCCGGAGGGTGCCCAGTTCTCCTCCCGGCACGGCCACGGCCATTCGATGGTCTTCGGCCGGGTGACCCGTTTCGACGACGACCCGCTGTCGGTCTACAACGCTGAGCGCAATCCGGTCGTCGAGGAACGGCTGGGCTCGTCCCGCACGAACATGCTGGGCAACTTCACCGTGTTCCCGAACATGTCGGGCCTGCCCGCCTCGGCGAACCTGCGAGTGTGGCATCCGAAGGGCCCGAACACCTTCGAGATCTGGTCCTTCACGGTCGTCGACAAGGACGCCCCGGAGCAGGTGAAGAAGGCCCAGCAGCTGTCCGCCACCCTCACCGAGGGTGCCGCCGGCATCGTCGAGCTCGACGACGGCGAGAACTGGAACCTGATGGGCCAGATCCTCGAGCAGGGCTACCAGACCCGGCGCATGGACTGGAACTACCAGATGGGCCTGGGCCACGAGACCGAGGACCACGAGACCTATCCCGGCCGGATCAACGGGACCTACTACGGCGAGGGTCCGCAGCGCACCTTCTACCGGCGCTGGCTGGAGTTCATGACCAGCGAGAAGTGGCCGCGCGTCGATGCCGTGCGCGAGTCCGGTGACGAGAGCTGAGCGGAGGGGCGACATGACCACACAGGTCGAGGCGGAGCTGACGGCGTTCACCGCGGCGACGCAGGAGCTGCAGTTCCGGATCGAGCAGTTCTACTACTACGAGGCCGAACTGCTGGACGAGTGGAAGTACCACGCCTGGTACGACCTGTTCAGCACGGACAGCCACTACCGGTTGCCGGTGCGACGCAACCGGCTGCGGCGGCAGCGGTTCGCCGACGAGGCCGCCGCGCGCGGCATCGAGATGGCGCACTTCGACGCCGACATGAAGACCCTCAAGCTGTACGTGAATCAGCGCGAGTCCGGCTCCAACTGGGCGGAGGACCCGCCCTCGCGGACCCGGCACCTGATCACCAACGTGCGGATCAGGTCGAGCGCGGACGAGGCCGGCAGCTACGACGTGCGCTCGAACTTCCTCGTCTACCGCAACCGGCTGGAGGCGGAGGTCGACCTCTGGGCCGGCGAGCGTTACGACCGCCTGCGCCCGACCGACGACGGATCCTTCCAGATCGCCGATCGGGTGGTCCTGCTCGACCAGAACGTCGTCCTCTCCAAGAACCTCAGCGTCTTCTTCTGACTTCTGATGACTTCTGATGACTTCTGATCGGACGCGGCCGTGCCCCGCCCCGTCCGGCTGATCTCCCGGTGCCGGGTGGCGGACCGGAGGACGGGCGACGAATGACGATGGCGGCGCGGCGGCTCGAGCAGGCGGCGGAGCGTACCGAACAGAACCCCGATTCGGTGATCGAGAAGGTGCGGTGCCTGGTCGAGACGCTGGCCGAGTTCGGGCCGCTCGGCCTGACCGCGCTCTCCCGCGAGTCGGGGATCTCCAAGACCACCGCGCACCGGCTGTGTGGCGAGCTTGTCGACTGGGGGGTCGTCGAGCGACGGGCCGGTGCGTTCGCGCTCGGCGCCCGGTTGTCCGAACTGGGCCGGATGGCCCCGGCGAACAGCTCGCTCACCCGCATCGCGCATCCCTATCTGGCTGAGCTGTTCGCGCGTTTCCGGTATGCGACGGTGCTGTCGGTCCTGCAGAACAGGACCAGCGTGCGGTGCGTCGACAAGATCTGTGCGGTGGGCGAGGACCCGTCCAGCTGGATGGATGTCGGCACCCGCGCCCCGGCGTACTGCACCTCGGCGGGCAAGGCGATCGTCGCCTTCAGCCCGCGCGAGGTGTTCGACGCCGTCGTCGCCGAACCGCTGGTGGCGATGACGCCCTACACGATCAGCGGTCCGGATCGACTCGCCCGCGAGATGGCCGAGATCCGTCGCACCGGCGTCGCCTGGATGCGGCACGAGATCCGGATGAACTGTGTGGCGGTCGCCGTCCCGGTCATCGACGCCTCCGGTGCCGTGCTCGGCGCTGTGAGCTGCTCGGTCAGCAGCACCATGACCCGCGCCGACGAGCTCGAGCAGGCCATGAAGGTGCAGGCCCGCCGGATCGCCCAACAGATGCGCGGCGGCGCCCACGGCGGCGGCACCCGCAGCGGTGGCGCGGACGGCAGAAGCGCGGACGGCAGAAGCGCGGACGGCAGAAGCGCGGACCGCCGGACGCCCGACGCGCACACACACCAAGGAGACAGCTCGTGGACAGGCCCGTTTTCGCTGTCATCGGCGCCAGCCTCGCCGGCGCGCGGGCCGCGCAGGCCCTACGCGCCGGGGGTTTCGACGGCCGCATCGCGCTGATCGGGGCCGAGGAGCACCCGCCCTACGAGCGGCCGCCACTGTCCAAGGCGGTGCTGCTCACCGACCGCGGGGCGGAGTCGGTCCTGCTGCCCGTCGACTGGGACGACCTGGGCGTGGAACTGCGCCTGGGGGACCGTGCCGTCGGGTTCGACCCGTCGGCACGGACGGTCGCGCTCGCCTCGGGCGGTGCGGTCATCGCCGACAAGGTGCTGCTGGCCACTGGTGGTCGCTGCGTCCGGCTGGAGGTGCCGGGCGCCGGTCTGCCGGGCGTGTTCCACCTGCGCGACCTCGACGACGCGGTCGCGCTGCGCTCGGCGCTGAAGACCGCCGGGGAGGTGGTGGTCGTCGGCGGCGGTTTCATCGGCCTGGAGGTGGCGGCCAGCGCGCAGGCCCTGGGCTGCTCCGTGACCGTGGTCGAGGCGGCGAGCGTTCCGGCCTCCCGCAGTCTCGGTCCGACCTGGGGTGCCTTCGTGGCCGAGCAGCACCTGCGGCGGGGGGTGCGGATCGGGATCGGCGTGGGCGTGCGGGCGATCCGCGGCGGGCGCGGGGTGACCGGCGTCGAGCTGGACGACGGCACGACACTGCCGGCGGACGTCGTCGTCGCGGGCATCGGCATGGCGCCGCGGACCGAACTCGCCGCCGACCTGGGCCTGCACCTCGCCGGCAGCCGCCACGGGGTCGTGGTCGACCGTGCGGCCCGGACGTCGCACCCCGCGGTCTTCGCCGCGGGTGACGTGACGGTGCAGCCGTCCTGGTTCGGTGAGCGGCTGGTGCGGTACGAGTCCTACCAGAACGCCCAGGAGCAGGCCGCGGTCGCGGCCGCCGCGATGCTCGGGGCGCCGCTGCCGGCCCGCGACGTGCCGTGGTTCTGGAGCGACCAGTTCGACATGAACATCCAGCTCGCCGGGGAGCTGGGGGCCGCCGACGAGGTGGTGCTGCGCGGTGACCGGGAGTCCTCGTCGTTCGCCGCGTTTCATCTGCGGGCCGGGACCGTCGCCGGAGTCTTCGCGATCGGTCGCGGGCGGGACGTGCGGGCCGCGATGAAGCTCATCGCGGGGCGCGTCGCCGTCGACGCGGATGAGCTCGGCGACGAGTCGGTTGACCTGCGTCAGCTCGCCCGCCGTACTCCCACGCCGCTCTTCCGCTGAGCTGACCCGCCGTGCTCGGGCGGTTTATTTCCGGCGGGAAACAGTTCGAGGACAAATCCCGCTGACGGGACCGGCGCACTTCCGGCGCCAGCCCGCCGCCAGCAGATTCTAGGCACCACAGATGCCAGATACCACTACAGCCTACGGATGACGGACCGAGGAAAGGTCGTGATGGACAGCTCCGACAGCTCGCGATCCGGCGACGCGCCGTTCCTTCGCGTCGAGGGAATCAGCAAGGCGTTTCCGGGTGTCCTGGCTCTGAACAACGTCAGCCTCGAACTGCACGCGGGCGAGGTCCATGCGCTGACCGGAGAGAACGGCTCGGGCAAGTCGACGATCTCGAAGGTGATCGGCGGCGCGCACCAGCCGGACAGCGGCTCGATCTGGCTGGACGGCAGGCGCATCAGCATTCCCAGCCCGGCCGCCGCACTGCGCCACGGCATTGTCTCGATCAGCCAGGAACTGACCCTCGCCACCAGCCTGAGCGTGGCGGAGAACGTCTACCTGGGCCGGCTCCCGCGTACCCGCCTGGGGATCATCGACTGGAACCGCGCCTACCGCGACGCGGCCCGGGTCCTCGACTCCCTCGGCGTCCACGTCGACCCGCGCACCCAGGTCTCCAGCCTGAGCATCGAACTCCAGCAGGAGATCGAGATCGCGCGGGCCCTGTCCACCCAGGCCCGGCTGCTGATCCTGGACGAGGCCACCAGTTCGCTGTCCGAAGCGGCGACCGACCGGCTGCTGGGAATCGTCGAGGAGCAGCGGCGCCGCGGCGTCGCCGTCCTGATGATCAGCCACCGGATGCCGGAGCTGTACCGCTCGGCCACGCGGGCCACGGTGTTGCGAGACGGCCGGCTCGTCGGCACCGTCCCGTTGCCGGCGACGTCCGAGGACCGGTTGGTGCAGATGATGGTCGGCCGCGACCTCGACGACTACTTCGGCAACCGCGATGTCACCCCTGGCGACACCGTGCTGGAGGTACGCGACCTCGCGTCGGTGGACGGGCGGCTGCGGCCGACGAGCTTCACCCTGCGCCGCGGCCAGATCCTCGGCGTCGCCGGCCTGGTCGGCTCCGGCAAGACCGAGCTCGGGCTCGCCCTCGGCGGCGTCCTCGCGGCCACCGGACAGGTGCGGGTCGACGGCCGGCGGATCAGCGTCGCCAACCCCCGGGCGGCGCTCGACGGCGGCATCGGATTCGTCCCGGAGGATCGCAAGGGACAGTGCATCCTCCCCGGCCGCAGCGTGGCCGAGAACTTCTCCCTGGCGTGGATGTCCCAGCTCAGCACCAAGGGCCTGCTGCGGGTGCGGGAGGAGCAGCGCCGGGTCGCGGACAGTATGCGGCGCTACGGGGTGGTCGCCGCGGGCGACGGCGTGCGGATTTCGACCCTGTCCGGCGGAAACCAGCAGAAGGTCGTCCTGGGGCGGGTCTTCGCGCGTGGCTGCGCCGTCTACGTCCTGAGCGAGCCGACCCGCGGCGTGGACGTGGGCGCCAAGAGCTCGATCTACGGGCTGCTCCAGCAGCTCGTCTCCGACGGCGCCGCCGTCGTGATCATCTCGTCCGAACTCCCGGAACTGCTCGGACTGGCGGACGAGGTGATCGTCTTCTACCAGGGAGAGGTGCGGGGCCACTTCGACGCGGCGGAGTTCGACGAGGAGTCCGTGGCAAACGTGGCCGTGTCCGGCCGGCTGGTCCAACGAGCCTCGTAACGAAGGAAGAACCGTCATGACCACACGTGAGATCGACACCTCACCGATTCCGACGGCGGCGCCGGGCCCCACGGACGCGAACGGTACGCAGGCCGGTGGCCTCGCGGCTGGCCGCATGCGCGAGGCGGGCCGAGCCGCGACCATCCTCCGGGGCCGCCGGCCGTCCCTGGGCCGCTTCACCGGCGTCGTGACCGCGCTGGTCGCGGTATGCGTCTATCTGTCCATGACCCAGCCGGTGTTCCGGACCTGGGGAAACGTCACGAACATCGTGGCGAGCAACAGCGTGGTGCTGGTGCTGGCCATCGGGGCCACCTTCGTCATCATCTCCGGTGGCATCGATCTGTCGGCCGCGTCCGCGGCCGGCGCCTGTGGCATGGGTATGGGCATCGCGCTGGAACACGGCGCACCGTTCGTCCTGGCGGTGCTGGTGGCGATCGGCCTGGGCCTGCTGCTCGGCTTCCTCAACGGATTCCTGATCAGCTGGGTCCGGATGTCGTTCATGGTGGTCACGCTGGGGGCGATGTCGGTCTATTCCAGTATCGCCCTGGTCAGTAATGACGGCCGCACGATCAGCGTATTCTCGACGGACGGCTTCGGCCCGCTGAAGACGTTCATGAACGGCAGTGTCGGCAGTATTCCCTATATTCTTCTCTTCGATGCGGCACTGGCCCTGTTCGCCGCGGGCGTGCTGCGCTACACATCGTTCGGGCGATCCCTTTTCGCCGTCGGCTCCAATGCCGAGGCGGCCCGTATCAACGGCATCAACGTGGCCGGCGTCGTGCTGCTCACCTATGTCATCGCCGGCTTCACCGCGGGCCTGGCCAGCGTGCTGCAGGTCGGCCGGCTCGCCGGCGCCGCCCCGCAGGTGGACGCCACCCTGCTGATGACCATCATCGCCGCGGTCCTGATCGGTGGCACCGCGTTCAGCGGCGGTGAGGGCGGTGTGCTGGGCACGGTGATCGGCGTGGCCTTCCTCGGTGTCATCGCGAACGGCCTGACCCTCAGCGAGATCTCGGCCTTCTGGCAGGGCTGCGTCAACGGCGGAATTCTCATCGTGGCGGTCGGGATCACGACCGCCCGCGACCGAGGCTGGTTCCGGCGGATCTCCCGCGGCAGCGGCTCGGCCCGTCCGCTGGCCGCCGCACCGTCCAGCTCCGGCTGACGCCCGGTGCGGCAATGCGGTTGCCCGGCCGGCACCCGCGCCCGACCTACGATCAACTCTCCTGGAATGGAACGTCAATGCGCATGAGAAGAATCGCCCCGCTCAGTATGGGGTTGGCCGCGGTTCTCGCCCTCGCGGCGTGTGGTGGTTCGGGTGGCGACGGTGGGTCGAGCGAAGCCGGCGCGTCCGGAAAGACCATCAAGGTCGGCTACGCCGCACCGGTCCTGGCGCAGCCCGGACAGCAGGCGTTCGGCCAGGGCGCCGGGGAGGCGGCCAAGGTCATCGGCGCGAAGCTGACGCAGTACGACTCGAACGTGCAGTCGGCCCGGCAGATCACCAACCTGCAGACCATGCTGCAGCAGAAGATGGACGTGATCGGCACCTGGACCCTCGACCCCGGGGCGACCGCCGCGATCTACGGCCAGATCAGGTCCGCCGGCATTCCGCTGATCGGCACGAACTCCGACGACAACGGCATCCAGTACTCGGTGTGGACCGAGAACACCACCTGTGAGAAGGGCGGCCCCTGGGAGCAGACCGCCGACCTGATCGCCAGGAAGGCACCCGGCGGCAAGGTCATCACCATCGGCCTGGATGGCGTGCCGTCCATCGACGCCAACGTCAAGTGCTTCACGGACGCGGCCAAGGCCAAGGGCCTGCAGATCGTCGCCCACGTCTCCAACACCTCCGACGACTCCGCGGGCGGCCAGCGCCTGATCGCCGACATGCTCACCCGGCACCCGGACGTGGACGCGATCTGGGGCTACAACGACGCCTCCGCGCTCGGCGCGTCGGCCGCGCTGGGCGCCGCCGGAAAGAAGATCTCCGACGGCACGTCCGACGGTGTCGTCGTGACCGGTAGCAACGGTGACACCGCGGCCATCGACGCGGTCCGCGAGGGCCGGCTGACGGCCACCTGGGACCCGAACAACCGCGAGTACGGCTGGCTGTTCATGAAGATCGTCAAGGACGTCGAGGACGGCAAGGCCGCTGCCCGCACCGTGCTGAAGTCGACGCTGATCACCAAGGACACCGTCGGCAGTTGGGTCGACCCGTCCAAGCGGACGATCAGTTTCGACACGCTCCAGTTCACCACGGCCTCGTAGTTCCAGCCCGTAGCGGGCCGTGGGCATCGACGCCACGGAACCGCGATACCGGAGCCGCCGGGAGGGCACTTCCGACGGCTCCGGCGTGGCCGTTCCTCGATCGGCGTGTGCACCGATCGGCGTATTCATGGAAAGGACCAGGGCATGACGCAGTCGACACGCGTGTGGCAGGCGGTCTGCGGGGTCGGCGAGATTCCGGACGGCGGCGCGGTCGTTGTTCCGGTGACCCCGCCGATCGCGGTGTTCAACGTCAACGGCGAGTTCCTCGCCACCGACGACACCTGCACCCACGCGGACTTCTCCCTGGCGGAGGGCTACATCGAGGACGACACCGTCGAGTGTTCCCTGCACTACGCGAAGTTCTGTCTACGGACCGGCAAGGCGCTCACCCCGCCGGCCTGCGTTGCGCTGGCCACCCACGAGGTGCGGATCTCCGGCGGGACGATCCAGGTCGACGTCGGCAGCCGCGGCTGATGGAACACCGCGCTCTGATGGAGCACCGCATTCTGGGCAACAGCGGCCTCAAGGTTCCCGTCCTCGGATTCGGCACCGCGACCTTCGGCGGCGCGTCGGAGATGTTCCGGGTCTGGGGATCCTCCGGGCTCGCGGAGGCGCAGCGCCTGGTCTCGATCTGCCTCGACGCGGGAGTGACCTTCTTCGACACCGCCGACTTCTACTCCCACGGCCTCGCCGAGACGCTCCTGGCGAAGGCGTTGGGGCGCCGCCGCGACGAGGTGCTGCTCGCGACCAAGATCGGGACGCCGCTCGGTTCCGGGCCGAACGACGGCGGAGCGTCGCGCTGGCACATCGTCCGAGCGGTCGAGAACAGCCTGCGCCGGCTCGAGGTCGACCATGTTGACCTCCTGTACGTCCACCAGTTCGACGCGACCACCCCGGTCGAGGAGACCGTGCGGGCCCTCGACGACCTGGTGCGCGCGGGCAAGGTGCGCTACCTCGGCGCGTCGAACTTCCCCGGCTGGGGCCTCGCGTCGTCTGTCGCCGTCGCCGAGCGGTACGGGCTCGAACGCTATGTCGCCCATCAGGTGAGCTACTCGCTCGCGGCGCGGGAGTTCGAGTGGGAGCTCGCGCCCGCCGGGGCCGCGCACGGGGTCGGCGCGATCGCCTGGAGCCCGCTGGCCGGCGGCGCCCTGTCCGGGAAGGTCCGACGCGCGGCCGCGGTACCGGAGGACTCGCGGGTGCACCGGCTCGGCCGTCCCGTCGAGGAACGGGTCCTGCACGTCGTCGACGAACTGACCGCCGTGGCCGAGGAGGTCGACCGGACCGTCGCTCAGGTGGCGGTGAACTGGGTGCTGAACCGGCCGAACGTCGCCTCGGTGGTCCTCGGCGCGCGCACCGAGGACCAGCTGCGCGACAGCCTCGGCGCCGTCGGCTGGACGCTCACCGCCGACCAGATCGCCCGCCTCGACAAGGCCAGCGAGCTCGACCCGCCCTACCCCTACGCCAACCAGCGCGCCTTCCCCGAGCTCCTGCGCTCCCACTGGAACTCCTGACGCGCCGCCGCACCTGAAACCGGACAGCCGATTGCCCGACATGGGACGATTGACCGTCCTGAGCATGGCTGAGGTTCGGAGGGGGGCGTCGGTGTCGGCGGCCTTCCTCAACATCGTCATCGGTCTCATCATCATCCTCCGCGTCCAGCACCTACGGCCACGAGGCGGCGCGGCTGGCGGACGATGTGTCGACCGAGGCCTTCGCGGCCCCCTGACCTGCGTTTTGACCGCCGTACCGCGATATTCGTATAGAGAATTACCGTCGGCTCGTCGCGTCATCGCCATACTCGCCGGTCAGTCACCATTTCCTTTGATACGATCCTTGTGGATCATGACATCATCCGATATGTGGAAGCCATGTTCTGACGGGTTTCCTCGTTCGGGGTTCGGGGATGGCATCGGGGGATGGCTCCGTGAACGACGAAACCGACGTCCACGTCGGCGGCGACCTGCTCGGCCAGCTCGTGGTCGGCAACAACAACGTGGTGGTGCA
The DNA here is from genome assembly GCF_059816245.1 of Frankia sp. RB5. Taxonomy (NCBI): domain Bacteria; kingdom Bacillati; phylum Actinomycetota; class Actinomycetes; order Frankiales; family Frankiaceae; genus Frankia; species Frankia sp. RB5. The sequence goes on along the minus strand of NZ_JCBATA010000001.1, from coordinate 177,802 downwards.
CGCGAGCCGTGGCTCGGTCGTCTCGCTGCGCTCCGAACCGGTGCCGCCGCCGCGCCGCCGCCGCCCGGCCGCGCCGGCGACCCCGCGCGCCGGGATGGCGCTGCTGGGGCGGGACGAGGAGCTGGCCCGCATCGGCGGCTGGCTCGACCAGCACCAGCCCGTCCAGGTGTACGGAGCGGCCGGCATCGGCAAGACGGCGCTGCTTCGCGCGGCCGCCGCGGCTCGCGGCGACCGGGACGTCGTTCTGCTCAGCGCGGCCGGCCTGTCCGCCGACGAGCTCGCCCAGGAGATCTTCCAGGCCTTCTATGACGCCGAGGGGTACCGGCCCGAGCGCCACAAGTTGCGCCGGCTGGTCGGCTCGGTCAGCGCGCTGCTCGTCATCGACGACTACGACGGCACGCCGGACGCGCTGCGTGACCTGCTGGACCTGGTGCCCTCCTGCGATGTGCTGATCGGCTCGTCCGGGCGCCATCTCGTCGGCGACGGTCAGGCGCTGCACCTGACCGGCCTGGCGGAGGACGCCGCGCGGGCACTGGTCACCCGCCATCTCGGGCGCCGGCTGACCAGCGACGAACGCGCCGAGGTGGGCCGGCTGCGCGCGCTCGCCGAGGGCAGCCCCCGGGCGTTGATCCAGGTCGCGACGGCGGTCCGGACGCTGCTGGAGGCCGCCCAGCGAGCGGAACCCGCCGATCAGGCCGGGCCCGGCGCCGGCGTCGCCACAGCCGAGGGCGAGCTGCCCCGGATCACCCTGGACGCCGGTGCCGACGCCCTGGCACCGATCATCGCCGGGCGGCTCACGGTCGCCCAGCGGCGCGCGCTCGGAGTGCTGCGCGTCATCTCCCCCGACGTCCTGCCCGCCGGCGCGCTGCGGGCCGCCGCCGCGGCCACCCCGGCCGAGGCGTCCGCCGTCCGCGGCAGGAGCACCGGTGGCGGCGGGGATCCGATCGGGCTCGCCGAGCTCGCCGCGACCGGGCTCGTCGACGAGGCGGCGAACGGGTGGCGACTGTCCGCCTCGCTCGGGGTGGCGGTGGCCGGGCGGCTCGCCGACGTGACCGCCGCTGGCGAGGTTCCCGGCACGGGCGAGGTCCCCGGCACGGGCGGCGCTCCCGCGGCGGGCGAGATCGCCGCCGGGCTCGTGTCCTGGGCCACCAGCGCGCGGCCGCGCGAGATCGCCGGCGCGGTGCCAGCGCTGCTCGGCCTGCTGGACGCCGCGGTCGCGGCGGGGCGTCCCGGCACGGCCGTGGCGCTCGCCCGCGCCGTGGCGCCGCGGGTGGCCTTGTCGCTGCGCTGGGACGCCTGGTCGGCGGTGCTGACCCGCGGCCAGTCCGCGGCGGTGATCGCCCGGGCGGCCGGCGACGAGGCCTACTTCCGGGAGGAGGCCCGGCAGCGGCATCGGGTGCTGTCCAGCCTGCTGGCCGGCGGGCTCGGGGGTGCCCTCGGCACCATGGCCGCACCGTCGCTGCAGGCCACCCTCACCTCGGCGAGCGGCAGCGGTGGCACGGCGGGTGCTGGCAGTGGCACGTCGGCGAGCAGCGGTGGGACGCCTCCTGGCGGTGGCTCGCACGCGGTTGGCAGCGACGGCACGTCAGGCCTGCGAACTCACCAGAGTCCCGTCCGCACAGCGCTGCGCGGCGCGGCCACCAACCCGACGATCATCGTCATCGTGGTGGCCGTCGTGACGGCCGCCACCCTCGTCGGCCTGCGGGGCACCGGCAAGCAGCAGGTCGACAGCAGCGAACCAGTGATCCAGCCGAGTACCGCGACAACGACGACCACCACCACCGTCACACCCACCGCGAGCCCGATCATCCCCACGGCACCGCTGGTGACCAGCACGCCGTCCGTGGCCGAGCCCGCCAGCGGCGGCTGCGACCCGGACCCCAACGACTACACCTTCAGCGGGGTGCGTCCGGGCGGCGTCTCGGCGCCCCAGGAGGTCACCCTCCTGGCGTCCTGCACCTACGACCGGCGACGTTTCGCTCTCAGTGGCCAGGACGCCGGCCAGTTCCGGGCGATCTGGGCGAAGTCCTGCCCCGCCGGCCTGTTCACCAGCGCCCAGTGCAGCCTGCGGGTCGCCTTCAGCCCGACGCGCGACGGACCCGCGCAGGCGCACATCGCGCTGCCGCAGAAGGGCGGCGGCGTCGGCATCGACGACGAGCTCGAAGCGAGCGATGCCACCCCGTCCCCGTCGGTCTCGCCGACGACCACCACCCCGTCGACCACCACCACCACACCGGTGTCGTGCCCCACCGAGCCGGCGTCCGAGATCACCTTCCCCACGACCGACGCCGGCAGCTCGACCGCGCAGACCTTCACCTTCACCCCGGTGGACTGTGCCGAGCGCACCTACGACCTCACCGCCATCACCGTGCCGGCGCCGTTCTCGGTCAGCCCCAGCCGCAGCTGCCCGTCGACGATCCGCGGCGGAAGCGGACAGGCCTGCCAGCTGACCGTGGTCTTCGAACCGCCTTCGGGCGGCAGCGGCTCCGCCTACGCCGGCACGCTGCGGATCCCCGGCAGCGACGGGGTGGACCGCCGGATCTCCCTGTCCGGCTCCGCGCGGACGGTGATGATGTCCTCGACGACTCCGGCGCCCACGCCGTCCTAGCTGGTCACGGGTCGCCGGTGCGGGTCACCGAGTTGCCGGAACCGATGACCACCTGTCCGGACAGGTTCCGCCCGACGTGGACATGGACTCCGCCCCGGCCGTCGCGCCGATCATCGTCCTCGTCGGCACCGCGTCGCCGGTCCGCCCCGTGCCCGTCGGGCGGCGCGGGCCGGTCCGGCGGCACGGGAGGGACGGGCGGAGCGATGGGCCGCTGCCCTGCGCGCATCGCCGCCACAGCGTCGAGAAGCTGGCGACGGGCGTCGTCGACAAGCAGGTCGGCGACGTCGACGCACGGGGCCGCGCGCAGGGCCCCGGGACGCTCGCACGGTTCGGTCAGGGCCGCGAGAGCCCCACCCCGGAGCTCCTCCGCCACGACGCTCTGCCATTCCCGCTGGCCGGCGGCCGCGGACACATATTCCCGCGACAGAACAATGACGAGATGTTCCGCGCGGACGAGCACTCGGCGAAATCGGTCGACACTGTCCGCCGGCCCGCCCCAGACGTCGACGGCGAGACGGTACCCGACGTCGTCGAGATGCCAGGCCAGCCAGGTCGCCCACGCCTCATCGGCGGCCACGCAGGAGAGCACGAGATCCAGCCGGCCATCCCCCGCGTCGCCATGTGAACCATCATCCGACCGGACGTCACCGTATTCGGCTCCGGAGAATCCGGCGTTCCTCTCGGCGCACATATGGGAAAGGATAGCCGCCGCACCAGTACAGGCCGGCCCGAATCAAGAACACCTTTCACGCGGCGGAGAGGGCTTCGGTCGGGGTGAGGCGCGCGGCCCGGGCGGCGGGGTAGAGGCCGGCGGCGGCGCCGATCAGCAGGGTCGTGCCCGCCGCCGCGAGCATCGCCCAGGGCGGAACGACGGCGGGCCAGCCGCGGCTGGCCGCGTAGGCGATCGTGGCGCCCGCGCCGAGCAGCAGGCCGCCGAGGCCGCCGGCGGCGGACAGCAGCAGCGCCTCCACGAGGAACTGGTTGCGGACGTCGCCGCGGGTGGCACCGAGGGCGCGGCGCAGGCCGATCTCGCCGCGGCGCTCGAGCACGGAGATGACCATGGTGTTCGCGACGCCGATGCCGCCGATGAGCAGCGCCACGGCGCCGAGGCCGAGCAGCAGCGCGTTCAGCGTCGCGTCGGCGGCCTGTTGGGCGGCGAGGGCGTCGGAGTGGCGCGAGACGTCGACCTCGTTCGGCGCCGCCGGGTTCGCGGCCCGGGCGAGCAGCCGCTGGGTGGCCTCGACCTGGCCTGGCCGGGCCTTGACGTAGACGGTGGTGGGGTGGCCGTCGAAGCCGAGCAGGGTGGTGGCGACGGGCCAGCCGACGAGGGCCGAGGTGTCGAGCTCGGGGGCGAGTGGCGCCGGGGCGAGCACGCCGACGACCGTGAACAGCTGATGGCCGAGTTCGACCTGCTGGTCGGCGCCGACGGGTCCGACCCCGAGCCGGTCCGCCGCCCGGGCGCCGAGCACGACCGTCGGATACCGCTCGGACGCGGCGTTCAGGTCGGCGCCCTCGGCGATGTGCGCGCCCACGGTCGCCGCGAGCCCCGGCCGGGCCGCGACGACGGTGATGCCGCCGGACTCGGCCTTGGGGATGTGGTCATTGCGGTAGACCTTCGTCTCGGGCAGTAGCCCGGTGGCGCTGACCGACGCCGTCCCGCCAAGCACCTGGATCATCGGGATGGCCTCGGCCGGCAGGCTCGCCTGCTCACCGAACAGGCTGTGGCCGGGACTGACGGTGAGCAGATCGGTGCCGAGCGCGGCGATCTGGCGTTCCAGGTCGGCCCGGCTGGACGCCGAGACGCCCACGACGGCGACCATCGCCGCGATCCCGATCGCGATACCCAGCGCCGACAGCACGCTGCGCAACGGCCGCACCCGCAGGCCGGCACCCCCCACCCGGGCCAGTTCACTCGGCCCGAGCCGGGCAGGCCGCAGGTTCATGACGTTCTCCCCTCGGTGCGCACGTCGCTGATCGCCCGCCCGTCGCGCATCTCGATCCGCCGGGGCAGCGACGCGGCGAGGTCGCGGTCGTGGGTGATCACGACGACGGTGGTGCCGGCGCCGCGGCTACGGCCTGGGCCTCGCCATCGTCCGGGCCGTCGTCGACAGCCACGGCGGCCATCTGTCCGCCGCTCCCGGCCCGGACGGTGGCCTCGACCTCCACATCGTCCTCCCGCCAGCCGGCGCCGGCTCCGTCTTCCATCCCGATGGCCCTCACAGCCGGCGCACAGCGAGCGCACAGGAGGTGCCGAGTTCGCCCGGCGATGCTGGCGCGACAGCGGAGTGAAGCGGTGATCCGGGCATCGAGGAGGACTTATGGCTGGCGAGGCGCGGGATCCAGATTGCCGACCCGGCAGGAAAGGTGCGATTCACGAATATCTTCCCGGCCCGCTACTCGGACGCTGGCCACAGCTTGACGGATGGGTGGACCGCCGCCGAACGGCGGCTGAACAACTCCGAACAACCCGGCATCCGACATAGCGATACACCCGACTCTTCAGGGTGTCGCCCGCCGGCTGCGGCATCCCGATAACACGGGAGGCGGTTCAGTCCCCACCGCTGGATAGCGGATCGGTATGGGGCGATAGCGAGTTCAGAACGGAGGTTTTCGTCGTCGGCGCCGCCGCCTACGGTGTCGGAAGATGCTGCGAAAATCGCAGGGAGGGGTTCAGCCATGCCGACCGCCACGGCCGACACCGCGCACAGCTTCGAAGTCTTCCAACACTACGAGCGTCTTCAGTGGAAGGTTTCCGACCTCGACCTGAACAACATCCGCCAGGACCTCGTCAACCCCGTGTACGTCCCGCTCGTCAAGGGCGTCGTCATGGGTGAGGCGACGTCGTTGCCCGGATTGCACGGATTCCTCAGCGAATTCGACGACGACTACGACTGCTCGGCGTTCGTCGCCGTCTGGGCGTACCAGGAGCTGCAGCACCACTACGCCTTCCGGGCGTGGCTGCGCGGCGTCGGCGTGAACATCGACCAGAGCAAGATCGAGTCGCTGCGCGAGCCGTACGAGGCCGGCGTGACGCCGAGCGCGACCCTCACCACGAACGTGATTTCCGAGATCATCGTGAACACGGTCTACCGGGCGCTGTCCGAATGGGTCGAGGAGCCGGTCCTGTCCGACCTGTTCCTGCGCGCCAGCCGGGACGAGGCCGGCCACGCCCGCGAATTCCTCTACTACCTGAAGCGTCGCCTGGAGCAGCGTCCCCACGAGCTGAAGTCCGTGCTCGAGCGGATCCACTTCTACGTCACCAGCGCGCGGCTCAACCACCCGGTCGGCGTCTACAAGCACCAGCGCGTCGAGGAGATGCGCGGCTACGAGACCGTCGACGACGTCATCGACGTCTACCTCCAGATCTCCCCGCCGGACGCGCTCGACAAGCTGCAGGCGAAGCTGCGCCGCATGCTCGGCACCGCGGTCGGCCTTGACCTGAGCCGCAACTCGGCGATCCGCGGCGCGATGGCCGACCTGTCCGACGTTCCCGCCGCGGCCGACCTGGCCCCCGTCGCCAGCGCCGCCCCCGTGGCCGGCTGAGCCGGGCGTCCGCGTCCATGCGCCTTCTGCCATCCGAGCCCACCGACCTGCCCACCGAGGCGGCCGACCGGGCCGTGGAGCAGGCCACCACCGACGAGTACCGGCCGGTGCCCTGGTCCACGCTGGAGGATCACCACTGCTTCGGCTGCTCCCAGACGAACGCGAGCGGCCTGCGCCTGCGCTTCGCCGCCCGGCCCGACGGAGCGGCCGTCCCCGAGAGCATCGACACGCGGTTCCGGCTGGACCGCACGTTCGAGTCCTACCCGGGAATCGTGCACGGCGGCCTGATCGGGGTCATCTGCGACGAGACGATGGGCAACCTGATCGTCCTGCGCAGCGGCCTGACCTCGCTGACCATCGGCATGCGCCTGCGTTATGTCACCGCGATGCGGGTCGACGCCGAGTACATCTGCGTCGCCCGGCTCGTCGACGGCGCGGAGGAGGCGCTGCGCGCCGGCGCGGGCGGCCTGGTGCGCGCCGAGTCCGAGGTCCTCGACACCGCCGGCAACCTGGTCGCCTCCGCGACCGCGACCTACCGCCCCATCTCGATGGACGACGCCCGCCAGCACCTCACCCTGCGCCCCGACGCGTTCGACCGCGCCGAGGCCGCCCTCACCACCTCCGCCGCACCTCCCACCGCCATCCCCGCCCCCGCCCCCGCTGTGGCCGCCGCGGCAGCCACAGCCGCGAGCGGCGCCCACATCCAGGAGCACGGCAGCCGATGACACACTCCCGCGACGACATCGTCCACACCGTCACCGAGATCGTTCACCGCGAGATCGGCATTCCCGTCGAGCGCCTGGCCCCCGATCTGGACCTGCGTGGCGTCGAGGGCGCCGACTCGGTGAAGGTCCTGGTCATGATCTCCCGCGTGGAGCGCACCTACGGGATCGAGATCGAGGACGAGGACGTCTTCACCCTCCGCTCCATCAACGACGTCGTCCGCACCGTCGAGGCGGGACTGGCTGCCGCGGCCGTCTGACGTGGGGTGATCCGCCGGTGGCGGGCACCAGCGGACTCCCTTTCCCACGGATCGCCGAACTTCCGAGTGACCTGAGACACGTAGTACGCATCACATTCACTGAACATCGACGTTGCAGCGCAACGGTGCGGCACCGAAGGCACATCGATGCCGCACCGTTTTCCCAACCTCCTGTTCGCACCGGTTTCCGGAACCGGAGAACTGCCATAGCCTGCCGCCGTGGATGTCCACATCCGGCACCTGCGCTATTTCGTCGCCGTCGCGGAGGAACTGAGTTTCACCGTGGCCGCGCGCCGGTTGTTCGTGTCCCAGCCGGCGCTCAGCAAACAGATCCGCCAGTTCGAGTCGTCCTTTCGGGCCACGCTCTTCGAGCGCAGTGCCCGGGCGGTCAGCCTCACCGAGGCGGGCCAGGCGCTGCTACCCAACGCCCGCCGGGTCATCGCCCAGTGGGAAGACGCTCAGCGTGCGGTCGCCAACGCCGTCGACGCGCAGTACCGCACACTGATCGTCGGCTTCCAGGCCAAGATCGGCCGTGGCCTGATCCCACACGTCACCGCCACCATGGGCGCGGAGCTCCCGCAGTGGCGGCTGCTGTTCCGCCAGATCGGCTGGAGCGACCCGTCGGTGGGCCTCGCCGGCGGCGAGGTGGACGTGGCGCTCGCCTGGCTGCCGGTGCCCGCCCACGGCGGCTTCTCCTGGAAGGTCGTCGCCACCGAACACCGCCTGGTGGCCCTGCCGTCCACCCACCATCTCGCCCCCCGCGCCGACCTCACCTTCGCGGACCTCGCCGCGGACCCCTTCATAGCCCTGCCCGCGCAGGCCGGCCCGCCCCGCGACTTCTGGCTGGCCACCGCCCGGCGCGGCACCCAACCAGCCGTCGCCGCCGAGGCCGCCACCGCCGAGGAGGCCCTCGACGCTATCGCCGCCGGCACGGGCATCGCCCTTCTCCCCGCCGGCCACGCCGACCTGGCCCGCCGCGACGACATCATCCTGCGCCCCGTGCGCGACCTGCCCCCCGCCGAACTCGCCGTCCTCTGGCGCTCCGGCGACGACCGCCCCGCGGTCCACACCTTCACCGCCGCCTGCCACCACCACCTGCGCACGGCAACCGACGCCTGAGCCTCGCGATCCCGGCCCAGCCGTTCGTCCCTCCGCATGGGGCGCGATTCCCTCGTCCCTCCTGTGATAATTACGGGCGAGCAGTCGCACGTCTTTCGGGGGAGACGAAGTGATCTTTTTGGCGCCGCTGATCCATCCTTTTCTTCAGGGGGCCCACGCTGGCTGGCAGCTGTCGAAGTGGCTCACACAGCCGGTCGAACGGCCATTGACTCTGGTCAACTCGACCGCCAAGAACGCCTTCTTCGCTGTCTGTCTCTTCAGCCCAAGCGGAGAGGCCGCCGATACGGTCTCCACCGGCTGGGTGATGGTCGGTCCCAGGACGCGGGAGACGGTGTCGGTTCCGGTGCCACGGGTCGGCTCCCGATGGGTAGCCCTCCACGGGCGATCACGCAAAGGCGTGCGAACCTGGGGTGGCGGCTCGGGAAACGAGAAGCGAAACTTCGATGTCGTCCTCCCTTCCTCCGGTGGGAAGCTGGCCGACGATGCGCGATTCACCGTCGTCGGCCCCGTCTCGAACTCGCCGGAGCTACTGATGAACCAGAACGGTGTCACCCGCCTGGTGACGGTCTCAGGTTCCCTCTTCAAGCTCCAGACCAGCTTCACCTACACCATCGAGTAGACGGTCGTTCTCAAGATCCCGGAGGGATCGAAGAGGGGCTCTGGCCGGAGCGCGGACGGCACCGGCCGTAGCCCCTCTTCCGCTGAGCTGTCAGCTGGTTCCGGCGGTTCGGTAGGCAAGTCCGGAGGCGTTGAGCCGTTCACCATCGCCCAGGCTGTGGACGACCTCGACCAGTTGCGCGCCGCGCTGAGCATCGATCGAACCGCCCGCAGCGACCCGCCACGCCATCCTGACCCACGTTGACCGAAGTCGTCCCGGTTAATCAGTTTGCCGGGAGTAACGGCTGCGGACGTGATTCGATACGACTGGTGATCGTCGGATCACGCTGACGGTCTGGGGCAGTCGCACGCCGGAGGTTGGGATGGCGATCACGCCGCGGTTTCGGCGGGTGGCCGCGTTGCAGCGGCAGTTCGTGGATCGGGAACCTCTCCTGCGGGCGTTCCAGGAGGAGATCGGTCTGGTGCAGGCGGCGCTCACCGACGGCGCTCCTTTTCCGCGCGTGTTGAACGTGACGGGCGTCGGGGGAATCGGCAAGTCGCGGCTGTTACGGGAGCTGCGGGTTCGGGCACCGGAAGGATGGCGCACCGCGTCGCTGGATCTGCAGGTGCCGGCGATGCGGCAGCAGGAGGACGCGCTCGCGGTGCTGCGTGCCGACCTGGGCGGGCAGGGCGTCCGGTTCGATCGGTTCGACCTCGCCTACGCGGTGCTGTGGCAGCGGATTCACCCACACCTGCGGATCAGCCGGGAGACGCTGCCGTTCGTCGAGGAGAGTGGCATCCTCACGGAGATCGTCGACTCGGTGGCCGGCCTGCCGGTGTTCGGCACGGCGCTCGGTCTGCTCAAGGCCGCGGAGAAGGTGACGACGGACGCCCGCCGCCGGCACCGCATTCGTCATGACGAGACGTTGTCGTCGCTGGACGATCTCCCGAACGCCGAGATCGTCGACGCCGTGACCTTCCTGTTCGCCGAGGATCTGCGGGCCGCGTCCGAGAATCGTCCGTATGTGCTGACCATCGACACCTACGAGGCGCTGGTCCCGGAACCGACCCGCTCCGGGCGCACCCAGCTGGCGGACGTCTGGCTGCGGGACCTGATCGCCCAACTCGACCGCGGACTGGTCGTCATCGCCGGCCGGGAACCGTTGCGCTGGGATGTGTACGACGCCGACTGGCGCGGGCTCATTCGTACCCGTCCGATCGACGGGCTGCCGTTGGAGGCGCGCCTCACGCTGCTCGGCACGTCCGGAATCACCGAGGAAGGCGAGCGTCGGCGGCTGGCGGAAGCGAGCGCCGGCCTTCCGTTCTATCTGCATCTCGCGGTCGACACCAGCGGCTCCGGCTCGGACGGCGGCGCCAGCGGACCGCGCCGGGCACGAGCCGCGGCGACCCAGCAGGAGATCCTCCAGCGGTTCCTTCAGCACGTCGGCGCCGAGGAGGTCCGCACACTGGAGGTTCTCGGGGTGGCGAGGATCTTCGATCACGACATCTTCCGGACGCTGACCGCCGCGCTGCAGCTGCCCGGTCACCGGACCGCCTGGGAGTCGATCGCCTCGTATTCGTTCGTCTATCCGGCCGGCGAGCAGCTGCGTTTCCATCAGCTCATGGCCGAGGCGCTACGCGACCTGCTCTCCGCCCCCGCCCGGCTCGAACTGCACCGGCTCCTGCGCGACGCCTGGGCACACCGGGCCTTCGAGGACCCGGAGGACGACGGCCTCACCGGCCAGGATGCGTCCCGCACGGTGGACGGGCGAATGCTGGCCGACCCGGTGGCATTCCAGGAAATGGTCTTCCACGCGTTGCACATCGGGGAGCTGACCGGGGCGGAACTCCTCGACCTGGTCGAGGTCGCGGTGCGCGGCGGTTCCGAGAGCGCCGCCGGCGGAGTGCTGGACGACCTGCGCGACTTCCTCCGCACCCATCCCGACCGGGCCACCCCCGAGTTCGTCCAGACCGCCCAGGTGCTCGACGTCGAGGCGGTCCTGCGTAGCGGCGAGGCCACCCGGGCACTCGAGCTGACGCCGGAGCAGGCCTGGGAGGCCGGCAGCCCGGTCGGCGCCCGGCTCGCCGTCGCGGCCGGCCAGGCGCGCCGCATCGCCGGGCGGACGTCCGAGGCACTCGCGCTCTACACCCAGGTCTGGAGCGGCGACGACGACACCGCCCGGATGAACGCCGGCCTGTGGGCCGCCGACCTGCACATGTGCCAGGGCCGCTTCGCCGACGCCGAACGGTTCGCGGCCGAACTCGACGTCATCGCCGCCCGCCGGCACCCCGAATGCCGCGGTGACGTCGCCCGCCTGCGCCACCTCGCCCACCGGTTCGCCTTCGACCTCGTCGCCGCCCGCCCCTTCCTCGACGAGGCCTCGACCCGCTACCAGACGGCCCGGTCCTACCTCGGCAACGCCAACATCAGAACCAACCGGGCCGAGTTCCTCGCCTTCGCCGACGCCGAGGCGACCTTCACCGAGGCGGACGCCGCCATCGAGGTGCAGACCGAGATCGGCGCCCAGCACGAACTCGGTAAATGCCACACGGCGATTGCCGTCGCCGCCCTGCGCCTGGGCCGTCTCGACGCCGCCGAGCGCGCCTTCGACGACGCGGTCGTGGCCCTGACCCGGGCGGGCTACCGGTCGGGACTCGCCCGCGCCAGCCTGTACCGGGGGGCGCTCGAAGCCCGCCGCGGCCAGCTCGACCGTGCCCGGAGAACCGTGTCCTGGGCGGTCAGCGAACTGGAAGCCGCCGAGGTCTACCCGACGCTGATACTGGCCGCAGGCATCGCGCTGCGAGAACTGGGAATCGAGGACGGGGAGGTGACGCGGGCCTGCCAGCGCGCCGAACGCGCCATCCAGCCACCCACGACGCTCGACGACCTGAAGGGCCGTATCCACGTGTTCGTCCGCGACCTGTTCGGCCTCGACGAGGCAACCCGATGACCCTCCCCGAGCCCGTGGACCCGGCCGCCACCAGCAGCAGCGATTCCGACGAGCTCTACCGTCTGGCTCTGGCCCGCACCGACCGCAGCGCCGGCTTCTACAACCACAACGTACGGATCGACACCCCCGACGGACCGGTCGTCGTGCGCATCCCGATCCCCGGCGCCGACACCATGGACCTCGCGATCTGGCCCGAGGCCGCTGTCGTCCGGGCCATCAACCCGGTCGTCCGGCAGTCACCACGGCTGATCCGTGCCAGCACCGACCCCGCCTACCAGGTGGTCGAGTTCATCACCGGCGATGTCCTCGACGCGGTGGCACCGCGCGGCAAACGGGTCCCGGACCATGTGCTCGGCGACGTCGGCAGCCTGTTCCGCCAGCTCGGCGGGGTCCCGCTCCAGCACCTGCCGGCGCTGCCCGAGGGCTGGCCCGCAGACGGCGACACGGCCACCTTCGCGCACCGACTGTCCGACGTCACCGTGGGCGTCCACACCCGCTTCCGCGACGCGTTCGGCGCCCTTTTCACCGCCCTCGGCTTTCCGTCAGACCCGTTCGAGACGATTCTCGAACGCTGGCACACCCTCTCCCCCCGGCCGTTCCGCCTCCTGCACACCGACATCCACCGCAAGAACATGATCGTCGATGCCGGCGTGACCCATTTCCTCGACTGGGAACTCGCCCTGTGGGGAGACCCCGTCTACGACCTCGCCGTCCACCTCCACAAAATGGCCTACCGGCCGGACGAGGAGGACGCCGCTCAGGCCGCGTGGCATGCCGCCGTCCCCGCCGAATCCGCCGTTCAGTGGACGGCCGACCTCGCGATCTACCTGGCCCATGAACGCGTCAAATCAGCGATCGTCGACACCGTCCGTTACACCAAGCTGATCACCGCCAGATCCGAATCCCCCGCCGCCGAGGCCGCCCTCCTCGACAAACTCACCACCAAACTCACCGCGGCCCACGCCGTCTGGCGGACCGGCCATCACCCCGATCGGCGCGAGGTGGAGCGGCAGGTGCGGCTTCCCCGATAGTCGAGGTCGTCTTCGGGAACGCGCTCGGGCTGGTCCGGGTCCGGGTCAGCCGACGCTGCATGACGTTCCCCGAGATGGCCGCGGTCATCGCTTGGCCTCGCCCTGGTTCATGGCAGCCGCCAATGAACGGCTGTCCCTACGCGACCCTGCGACCAGCCGGCGCGCTACCGATCATGCTGACCTTCGCCAGAGCCGGCCAGATCGAGCTCTTCGCCCCCATTCCCGGCCCTGCTAGCTGACAGCGAGTCCGACCGCAGCATCGCCGGACGCCTGTTCGCTAAACACCGTTGGCGCCCAATCCAGGCCTTAGTTACAGGCCACCCGGCATCGGGATGACACACGTATTCGTATTCGACAGCCCGGTCGCACAAAGTAGCGATCATGGATAGTGTTTCCTCTCGCGGGAAGAGCCGCAAAATCGGAAGTCGCGAGAAAGGGATCAAGAATGCCTCAGCAGGAGCAGCAGCAGCGGCAGCAGATCGAGCAGCAGCTGCGGCAGAACTGGCGGCAGCTGCGTTACCGCGTGCTCGACCAGTTCGGCCAGGTCGGCACGTCGGACATCGACGCCGCTACTGGCATCAACGACCTCATCGCACGGATCGCGGACCGGACGAACCACAGCGAGCGGTATGTCGAGAACCGTCTGCGCGAGCTGGCCGGCGTGGGCGCCGGCCAGGGCAGTGGTTCCGGCGAGCGGTTCGGAGAGGGCAGCCAGGGCCAGCAGGGCCAGCCCTTCGGCTCCTAGGGAAAAGCGGTCCGTCGGACCGGGCAGGCGCCCCGCAGGACGGAGCGCCTGCCCGGATTCACGCGCCGGCCAGTGGGCAGGGGTCGTCGAGGTTCGCCAGCAGCGACCGAAGATCCAGCAGCTCGTCGATGAGACTGGCAGTCGCCACGGTCCGCGGCAGCCTGCGTAGCTCCTTCAACATCGCATCCGTTTCCGACATACTGGGAATGTCGTCTACAGACGATGCCAGCGCGACGATATCGGTCATGGGTCACCCGCCAGTCAGGGATCAGAGGCACGCCGCCTGCTCGGACAGATGCCAGGATTACTCAGACTCACGCGCAATAGTGTACCCACCGCTACGCCGACGCTACAGGTTTACTACACCTACCCCTCGCCCGGCCACTTTCCGTGATGATCGAAGAACTCGTCGACCGTCAACTCGGGCACTTCACCGTCGGCCGGAATTTGCGCTCAGCCTGCCGATCAGCCCGCAGCACGCACCACCGGGAGGGTCACCGCGCTGACTGAGACGTGCGGAACGGACCGGTCATGGTCAGCGCCGAGTACGGCACTGCGTGCTCGCAGCCCTGGCTACTGGGCTGATCGCCAGCGCGGTGGCCGGCTGCTCCCGGTCGTCCTGACCTTCGCCCGGGCAGGCCAGATCGAGCTCTTCGCGACGATCCCCGGACCAGCCAGCTGACCGCCGTCCGGCATGCCGGCGCAGCCACCAGCCCACGAGGGTGCGAGGGTGCGGATTCCGCCGGCCACATCCGTACGACGCGCACAGCGATCGGCTACCGGCTGAACCCCGCGTGGGCCCCGCTGGAGTTCAGGTGGTCCCGGTCGCCGTGAGCCGCACCAGCGCTGAGCGCTGAGCGGCCGTCAACGAGCTCCAGCGTTCGTCCACCGCGGTGGTTACCGCTGCTCGCAGCCGCCGACCGAAAAGCCGTCCGTCGTCGGTGAGGTGCAGCCGGGTGACGCGTCGGTCGTCCGGATCGGTCCGGCGCGCGACCAGACCACGGCGGGCCAACCGGTCGGCCATGCCGGTGATGTTCGTCTTGTCGCAACCAAGCAGCTCGGCCAGCTCGCCCAGGGCGGGACGGCGATCGCCGAGGGCGCAGAGCAGCTCGATCTGCGCGACGGTCAGCCCCTCCTGGCGCGCGACGGAGGCGAGTACCACCCGCATCTGCCGGTGCACGTCCAGCAGGGTGCGGGCGAGATCGTCGGGCTGCCCGGTCGGCTCCACAGGACGGAGCGTACCCGGACAGTTGACATGCTCTACCAAATCAGTTGAGGATCTCGATAGACGAGATACTCAACTAACTAGGAGCGGGTGTGGAGCAGGAGCGCAGGGTCGCGTTGGTGACGGGGGCGTCGCGGGGAATCGGCCGGGCCATCGCCGAGCGCCTCGGCGAGACCGGGGCCCGCGTGATCGTCAACTATCGCGCCGATGGTGCCGCCGCCGGCGGCGTCGTGGACGCCATCGCCCGCTCGGGCGGCAGCGCCGTGGCGATCCAGGCCGACGTCACCGACCAGGCGCAGCTGCGCGGCCTGTTCGACGCGACCGAGCAGCGGTTCGGCCGGCTGGACATCGTGGTCAGCAACGTGGGCGTCGCCCGGTTCGCACCCGTGGCCACCACCACGGACGACGACTTTGACGCCTGCTTCACCGCCAACACCCGCGCCGGCTTCCTCGCGCTGCGCGAGGCGGCCAACCGGGTCGTCGACGGTGGCAGGGTCGTGGTCATCTCGTCCGGGGTGACGATCACCAGACGGCCGGGCACCGGCGTCTACGCGGCAAGCAAGGCAGCCGTCGAGCAGCTGGCCCGGGTGCTCGCCCGAGAACTCGGCCCCCGGCAGATCACCGTCAACTGCGTACTCCCCGGCGCCGTCCGCACCGACGCACTCGCCGCAGGCGTCCCCGCCGAGACGGTCGACAGAGCGGTCACCGAGATCCCCCTCGGCCGCCTCGGCGAGCCGAACGACATCGCCGACATCGTCGCCTTCCTCGCCTCCGACAACGGCCGCTGGATCACCGGCCAGTCCATCCCCGCCAGCGGCGGCGCCTTCTGACAGCGCTGGACCTGTTCGCCCGCGACGGCAATCAGGCCCGCGAGGCGGCGGTCGATGTGACGGCCGCCGTCCGACCTCGCCAGCGGCTCCGGGGTCGTCCCAGTCCGCTGACGTGGCCACACAGTCGGCCCCACGACTCGACCGTGGATGACGCCATGCATGCGCCGCTGCAGTCGCCTGGCGTTGTTACGCGGCCCACTCTTGTAGCGTTGCGCTCAGGCCGTCGAGCGCCCGGATCAGCTCGTCGAGACTCGCATCGTCAAGACTCGGATCGAGACCGAAGCACACGTCCATCGGAAAGGTCCCCGCGCTGATGAGACCCGCGGAACCGACCGGTCATGGTCGGCGCCGCGTGCCGACCGCCGTGCTCGCCGCCCTGGCCGCCGGGCTGATCGCCAGCGCGGTCGCCGGCTGTTCGTCAACCGGAGGCCCGGTCGCGGTCTCCGGCTCGTCCGCTCAAAGCCAGCCTCCCGCGACGGGTCACACGCTCGCCGTCGGCCGGGCAGGAGCGAAAGCCATCACGATCACAGGTGCCCAGGTCACGCCGCTGGCCCCGGGCACTTCCATCACCGCGAACTCCAGCACCGCCGGACCGTCCGCGAGCACCGCCTCGATCCACCTGGCCATCCACAACGCCGCCGCCGCGGCGGACACGCTGACCGCGGCCAGCAGCGAACTCGGCGGCTCGATCACCCTCGTCACCGCCCCGGGCGACACGCCGACGCGTGGTGTGGCCATCCCCGCCGGCCACACCGTCACCATCGGAGCTCCGGCCGGCCCGCGGCTCCTCCTACGCGGCGCGACCCTCCGGCCAGCCGGCACGCTACCGATCGTGCTGACCTTCACCCGAGCGGGCCAGATCGAGCTCTTCGCGCCAATCCCCGGACCGGCCAGCTGACAGCGGTCCGGCACGCTGCCGCCGTCACGGCCGCCAGCCGGCCCGCCCCAGCCAACCGCGCACAGTCGGATCCCGCGAGCTCAGCTGGTTCTGGTCGCCGTGAGCTGCGCCAGCGCCGTCCGCTGGGCCGCGGGCAGCGAACTCCAGCGTTCCTCCACCGCGGTGGACACCGCTTCTCGCAGCCGCTGACCAAACAGCCGTCCGTCCTCGGTGAGCCGCAGGCGGGTGGTGCGTCGTCAGCAACGTGGGCGTCGCCCGGTTCTCGCGCCCGGCTCCGCCACCACGGATGACGGCCTCGACGCCTGCTTCACCGCCAACACCCGCGCAGGCTTCTTCGCCCTGCGGGAGGCTGCCGACCGGGTCGGCGACGGCGGACGGATAGTGATGATCTCGTCCGGGGTGACGATCACCGGCCGTCCGGGCAGCGGGTCTACGCGGCGAGCAAGGCAGCCGTCGAGCAGCTCGCCCCGCGTGCTCGCGCGGGAACTCGGTTCCAGACAGATCACGGTCAACTGTGTGCTCCCCGGCGCCGTCCGTACCGAGGCACTCGCCTCCGGCGTCCCTGCCGAGACGCTCGGCAGGATAGTCGCCGAAATCCCCCTCGGCCGCCTCGGCGAGCCAACCGACATTGCCGACATCGTCGCCTTCCTCACCTCCGACCGCGCCCGCTGGATCAGCGTTCAGTCCTTCGCCGCCGGCGGCGCATTCTGACAGAACCGCCCCTCGACCGACATCGCCTCGTCGGCCTATTCGCCTGAGGCGGAGGTCAGGTCGGCGAGACGGCGGTTGATGTCGTCGCGGTCGAAGGGGGTGGGATCTTCGGGATACTCGGGATTCCAGTCCTCGACCGGGGCGTCACCGCGGCCGGCCAGACAGGTCGGAAAGGAGACAGCCGGATCAGCGTCGACGATCTTCTCCAGGGTGATGGTGTGTTCCCACCAGTCCCCGAAGTCGTACACGTAGCTCATCGCGGCTCCGGCTCTGGGCAGCACACGGGACAGCCGGATAGTGCTCTCGTCGCCGCAGTCGTCCAGCTCGTAGTACGGGTCGGAGTATCGAGCGCCGTCGGCAGCAAATGAGTGGAGGTGGTCGTCGCCCCAGCCCAGAATGACCCGGATCACGGCATGCAGGTCGCCGAGGGTGGCGCTGGCCGGCACCAGTATGCGCCGCCACACCGGAGGCCGGCCCCGAGACAGCGCGACTTTCAGCTGGAACACACGCAGTCGGAGACCGGAACCGAAGAATTCGGCCACTGCATCGCGCAGTACCTTCTCGTTGGGATGCCCGCTGTGCTGGAGGGCCCCGAGCCCGCCGTGCTCCTCCACCTCATAGCAGGCGGCCTCGGCGCCGTCCCGGTCCAGGGTGGCCAGGGCGTACTCGACCGTCAGCCACCACTGGCAGGCATCATCGGGATCAGGGCCACGCTGCCAGGCGGCCAGCACGGCTCGCGCGTGGTGGGCCAGCTCCGGGATGTCGACAACCGCCCGCCAGGCCGGCAGGACCGGCTCTCCCAGCCCGGCGATGACGCCGACGGCGGCGACCCGCTGGACCGGTGTGGCCGCCGCCGCGGCCCGCAGAAGCACGGTAGCGGACTCGACCGCCGGCCGGTCGCCACGCCAGCGGCGGTATCAGGCGTCCGCATCCTCTTCGTCCGCCGCTGCCAGCCGGGTGAGGAGCATCTCGGCCGGCAGGTCCGGGGTGACCGGCTCGCCTGCGCGGTCCCGCAGCTGCTCAAGGGCCCGACCACCCAACGGCGTCAGGCGCGTCTCGTCGTCGACCGCACCGAAGTCGGCGAGGACGCCCAGCGCCGCGTCCACCGCCGTCTTCCCTCGGCGGAACGCCTGGAACATCGCGCTGGCGACACCCAGGTCGCCGGCATCCTCGAGCAGCCGGAGCACCGCGCTTTCGATGTCCTCACGACGTGTGGATGGATGATCGGCCAAGACGGCGAGCACCAGCCGGCACGCGGCCGCCCCGCCGCGGCCTCGATGGTCATGCGACTCCGCCAGCAGGACCGCGTCCAGGCCAGCCAGCCACACCCGCAGCGGATCGTCGTCGGCCCCCGGCCCCGGGCCAGCCATCACCCTGACCGCGTCGACCACCAACAGCCTGGCGCTCCGCGCGACCAGCCAGGTGTGGTGCAGCAGTTCGACATCGGCCGCGGACCGCACGCGGCCCGGAAGGTCGACACCCGTTGCCTTCGCCGCCTCAGCGACATCGACCGGCCGCAGCACACCCTTCGCGGTCACCCGCCTACCCGTCGCCCCGACCCAGCGGGCCAGCGCGCGGGCGCGGGACATCACAGCACAGCCGTACGCATCATCGACGAGGTCCCCGCTCATCCGAGTGATCGTACGAGAGGTCCCGCACGGGATCGCGGCCGACTGTGTGGCACCGGTGGGGGATATCGGCAGCACCGATAGTGTCGGCGCCTATGGATGACGCGGACCTCCTCAAGCAGGTATCCCAGCTGCGGGACGCGGGAAGGTCGCCGAAACAGATAGCCCGCGTCCTGGGCATGCCGCCGTCGGCGGTCGCCCGGCTGGTGCGCACGGTCGCGGCTCAGACGCAGGCCGAGGCCGGTGAGCCCGCGGTTGTCGGCTGCTGGGTCAACGCCGGCTGGAGCCGAGGGCTCACTGTCGACCCGTCCCGGGGATGGGTCGACCAGGCACCGGAACCTGACGGCATCGGCGGGCTGGTCAGCGTGCTGGTCGCTCGCAGGCACCGCTGGGACAGGGTCTCGGTGTGCGGATACCTGGCCGACGTCTACTGCCTCGGGGTGAAGAACGCCTTCGGCCCAGACGTCAAGACCGAGCTCGAGCTGTCGCGGTTCCTGCCGGACTACTTCGCCAGCTACCCGGACGGCTGGCAGGACGCCCCGGGCGACCTGGCGGCCGACCTGGTGTTCGGCGCGGTCGAATATGCCCGCGGCCTGGGTTTCGAGCCGCACGTCGACTTCGCTCCGGCCGCCGGCCATCTGGGTTCGTGGGCGGGCCCGTCAGCCATTACCTTCGGCAGGGACGGCAAGCCGTTCTACATCTCCGGCCCATATGACAACCCCAGCAAGGTCATGAAGACCCTGCAAAGCACGGCCGGCTCACCCCCCGCATTCAACTTCCTCACCGGCATCGAAGGCTGACAGCCAGAAGGGACTCGTGGCCGCTTCCTGTCCCCTCACAGGTATGCCGCTGAGGTTTCGTCGTGCGCAGCCATCGGTCGTGGTCTGCCAGTTTGGTTGACGCGGGCTGGCCGTGTCCCGGCGAGCTATGCCGCCGGGCTCCCCGCCTGATGGCTCTCACACCGCCTTTTCTCCAACGCTCAGCACGACAGTCTTCAGCTAACGCACCTTGAAGTGGTTTTGCTCCTCCCCCGTAGGACGACGCAGGAGCGCCTGCGGCCCTCACGATCAAGGGTCCGCCTCCTCCATCGTCCGTGCAGCACGCACGTGTAATGAGCTACCGGCCTACCTTCAGAAAGCTCCTTCCCCGCGCTCGGGGCGCAACAAAAACAAACGATCTACGAGACCTGACCGGTTACGCCCGGGAGAGCCCGCCACATAACTACGAAATCCGAGATACCACGAAAGCCGAGATATTCCGCGAGTTGCGACTATCCACGCCGACTCGGTAGTCAGGTGGTGCGCCGCGAAGGCGTTGGATAGCGTCTCTTCTCGCGGGGAACGCCAGGCAAACAAGAACCACGAGGAAGGAATCATAGAATGACTCAGCAGGAGCAGCAGCAGCGTCAGCAGCTCGAGCAGCAGCTGCGGCAGAACTGGCGACAGCTGCGTTACCGCCTGCTCGACCAGTTCGGCCAGGTCGGCACGTCGGACATCGACGCCGCGACCGGCATCAACGACCTCATCGCGCGGATCGCGGACCGCACGAACCACAGCGAGCGGTACGTCGAGAACCGACTGCGCGAACTGGCTGGCGTGGGCGCGGGCCAGGGCGGCGTGTCCGGCGAGCGGTTCGGGGAGGGCGGCCAGGGCCAGCAGGGCCAGCAGCCCTTCGGCGCCCAGTAAGAGCGCTCCACGGACCGGGCAGGCGCGACCAGGGACCTTCAGCCCCTTCCCCGGCGCGCCTGCCCGGGTTCACGCCTCGCGGGCGGGATCCGTCGAGATCGCCAGCAGCGACCGGAAATCCAGAAGGCCATCAATGAGGTTGGCGGTCTCCACGGTCCGCGGCAGCCTGCGCAGCTCCTCCAGCATCGCATCCGTTTCCGACATGCTGGGAATATCGTTCACGGACGCTGCCAGCGTCACGATATCAGCCATGGGATCACCCGCCATTCAAGGATCAGAGGCACGCCGCCTAGCCGGGCAGATGCCAGGATTCCTCAGGCTCACATACGAGAATGTACACGCCGTTACGCCGAGAATGCAGAATCGTCACATCTCCTCATCGTCCGGGTGCATTGCGTGATGATCGATGGCGACCGGGGTCCACGCAGGACCAACATGATGGGTCTGTCTGACCTGCGCGAAGATCGTCACCCCCGCAGCGAGCAGGTGCTGTGGGACCGCTGGTCGGGCAGTTGGCACGGGGGACGTTGAACCTGGCGGACCGGAACTTCTTCTCGATGGGTCGCTGACGGGTCGCGGCCGCGACCGGCGTGCACCTGGCGTGGCGGGTGAAGAACGGCCACAGCTCCCTCGGGGAGATCCCCGGCGTCCTGTGGACGCCCGGATCCGTTTCCGCACCGGTGCCGCTGATCCTGGTCGGCCACCCCGGCGGGCTGCCCACGATGCGCCCCCGGCTGGCGGGGCGGGCCCGGCACCACGCGGCACAGTACGGCTTCGCCGCGGCGACCATCGAGCTCCCCGGCAGCGGTGACCGCCCCCGCTCTGCCGGCGCCGAGGCGGCCCGCGCCGACCTGCGCCGGGCGATGGCGGCCGGCGAGCCGGCCGGCGAGATCGTCAACGCCGTCGTCCTCCCGCTGGTCGACGCGTCGGTTCCGGAATGGCAGGCCACCCTCGACGCACTCCTTGCGCTGCCCGAGATCGACGGCCCGGTCGGGTTCGGGGGCGGACTGATCGCCCTCGGCATCCGGTTGGCGGTGGTCGAGCCGCGCATCTCGGCCGCCGTGTTCTTCGCCGGGCCTTTCGTGCCCGACGCCCTGGTCGACCAGGCCCGGCAGGTCACCATTCCGCTGCAGGTCCTGCTGCAGTGGGACGATGAGGGCAACGACCGGCAGTCGGCCCTGGACCTGTTCGACGTCTTCGGCTCCCAGGAGAAGACCCTGCACGTCAACCCTCGGCGGACACACCGGCGTCCCGTGGTTCGAGGTGGACGACGGGGCCCGGTACTTCGCCCGGCACCTGAGGTGAGGCCAGGCCGGCAGGCCAGCAGCGGACGGTAGGCGGTCTTCCGACTCTGCGTACTACGTCTGGGACCGCGTTTGGGTGATCATGCTGCGGATGTAGTGGTGGTGACGGGGAGTGGCCAGGCCGGGCGGGTGGCGCGGGAGGCGACGTAGCGGGCGCGGGTCTGCTGGTGGACGATGTTGGTCGGGCCGAACGCCGTGCGTGGGGAGGTAGGGAAGTTCATTGATGTGGTCCCGGTAACGCGCGAAGCGCACGTACCGTCGTCCCCGCCTATTAGGCAAGAAGGCCAATTGATCTCCAAGTCGGGGTCGCGCGTCAGCGGGCGAAGACGTTCCGGACGAAGAAGGACGCTCGCGCGTTTCTGGCGACGGTGGAGGCGGAAAAGTCGTGCGGCGCGTACCTCGATCCGTCGGCGGGGAAGATCCTGTTCCGCGACCACGCGGCAAGGTGGATAGCTGCACGGAATGTGGAGCTGACAACTGCGGCGGCGTCGGATTCCCGTATGCGATGCCACGTACTGCCGCAGTGGGGAGACTGGCCGCTGATCGCCATCGGATATCTGGACGTGCAAGGGTGGGTGACTCGCCTCTCGGAGAGGCTCGCGCCACAGACCGTGGTGGCCTGCTTCCGGCTGTTGTACTCGGCGATGAAGGCGGCCGTCCGGGCTCGCCTGGTGGCCATCAACCCGTGTGGAGGTGTGAGTCTTCCGGCTCGGAGGGCGCGCGGGTCGGTCGACGCGCGATCACTCGGGCTGAGCTGGTCGGCAAGATTCTTCCTGCGCTGCCCGAACGATATCGGGCGCTCGTGCT
This sequence comes from Frankia sp. RB5, assembly GCF_059816245.1. Classification (NCBI taxonomy): domain Bacteria; kingdom Bacillati; phylum Actinomycetota; class Actinomycetes; order Frankiales; family Frankiaceae; genus Frankia; species Frankia sp. RB5. The sequence goes on along the minus strand of NZ_JCBATA010000001.1, from coordinate 155,138 downwards.
GACGGCTGCCTACACGGGGCTTCGGTGGGGTGAGTGCGCCGGTCTCCGCTGGGCTCAAGTGGACATGGACGCGCGGCGGCTCGTGGTCATCGAAACGGTGGTGGAGGTGTCGGGTCGGCTGACGAGAAAGCCCTATCCGAAGTCGGAAGCGGGTCGGCGCGCGGTGCCACTCCCGCAGGCTCTCGTCACTCGCCTCCGACGACATGCGGAACTCGTCCCCTCGGGCGCGGACGACTTGGTGTTTCCGGACTCGGGCGGCAGCTTCCTGCGACGGTCGAACTTTCGGCGCCACGTCTGGGTGCCGGCTCGGGCGGCGGCGGGGGTGCCGGACTCCCTGGCCTTCCACGGGCTGCGGCACTGCTACGCCACGTGGCTGATCACGGAGGGGGTGCCTGTGAACGTCGTACAGGTCGCACTCGGGCACGAACGCGCGAGTATGACGCTCGACCGGTACACCCACCGTCCGCGCGACTACGAGGACCGGCTGCGAGACGCGCTGACCGACTCTGCTGACGATTCGCCGACCGGCGATGATCGTGAGGGGTAGTCGATCATGCAAATATGCTGGTGGAGACGCGGGGATTTGAACCCCGAACCCCTGCCTTGCAAAGTCGGCCCGGTCCGTCCGCAGACGTCCACGTCTGTCCGTAGCGCTCCCTCCGACCTGGCCATCTGGGCCGCCATCGACCGCAGCCGTCCGCGAACGTCCGCAGGCTTGGCTACACGTTTGGCTACACCGGGCCTCCTAGACGAGTAATTCCTGACCCGGTCCTGACCGGCCGGCCGCGTCCTGACGCTGTGCATCTGGTGCGTAGACGTGGAGAGAGGGCCTCCAAGATCGAGTTGTGACGCAAGACCTGGAGACCCTCCTCACGGCACTTTACGTAAAGATCGACAACAGGTACGACGGGAGGCGGCGCGCGGGCAGACACCCACTACTGTCCGACGCCGAGCTTGTCTGCCTGGCCGTCGCCCAGTCGCTACTCGGCTTCACCTCGGAAGCCCGCTGGCTGCGGTACGCCCGCAAACACATGTCCGACATGTTCCCCTACCTTCCGCTGCAACCGGGCTACAACAAGCGACTCCGCAACGCGTTGCCGCTGGTCAAGAAGGTCATCCGAGACCTCGCGGCCGACACCGACTTCTGGTTCGACGACGTGTGGATCATCGACGCGACGCCCGTGCCCTGCGGGATGTCCCGGCCAACGGTCAAACGCTCCAACGCGGCCGGCTGGGCCAACTACGGCTACTGCGCGTCACACTCACGCTTCTACTGGGGGCTCAAGCTCTACCTGGTCCGCACACCCGTCGGCATGCCGATCATGTGGGCGCTGGCCGACCCGAAGATCGGCGAGCGGGAGGTCCTCGAGGCGATACTCGACCGCGACGAGGATCTGATCAACCAGCGCGGTCAGATCCTGTTGATCTCGGACAAGGGCTTCGCCTCCGGGGAGCTCGAGAAGCACCTGTCCGAGGAGGGCATCGAACTGCTCCGGCCGCACCGCAAGAACGAGAAGGTACGGCCCGGGGAATCGCTACTCAAGAGCGTCCGACAGCTGATCGAGTCGGTCAACGACACCCTCAAAGGGCAGCTTGACCTGGAAGAACACGGCGGACGGACCCTCGAGGGCATCGGGATCCGGGTCGCCCAGCGGATCACGGCCATGGCCGCGGGGCTCTGGCACAACCACAAGACCGGCGCGCCAGTGATCCGCTCGTTGATCGCCTACGACCACTGACCCTCAGGAATTACTCGTCTAGGGCGGCTCGGCCCACACACGGACTGGGAGACCACCGCATCTCGTCCGCCGACGCGTCCGGGCATCCGAAGACCTGGTCACGGACACAGCCTCGCCCAACCGGACCATCGATCACCGCAGGCTCGCAACACGCTCGAGCCCAGAATCACTCCACGTGTTCCTTCAAGTAGGTGGCCGTATGAAGCGACATGTCGTAGAGTGTCCTTTCTGGCACGCATCGTGCAGTCCGCGCCGGGGGGTGGGAGTTGAGTCGGAGACAGTTCGGACGCTTGGATCTGAGTGGCGCAATCGGCCGCTACGGAGTTTCCTATGTTCGAAAAGTGTGTGCGCATGCCCACGTCCCTTTTGGCGAGAATTCTGCCGACGAAGACATTTTCGCCCTTGATGGCGACATCAAGTACCTAGAAGGATCTATACGCGTCCAGATTAAGGGCACCACCCAGTGGTCCTTAAAAAACGGGCGCGAATCGCTATATTTTCCCATTGAAGATGAGTGGCGGGAAAAATGGAGGCGCCAGATTAATCCTGCCTACCTAGTCGTAGTTTTGCTTGCGAGAGACGAGCTTGACTGGGTGCGCTACGAGGAACAGTTCACCGTTCTAAACTCATACGCACTTTGGTCTCGCATAGACGGAATCGACGAAGGTACCACGTCAGTTGAGCTGAAAAGAACCCGGAGATTCACTGCAGAGACGATAGACGATTGGCACTCCACGCTCATCTCAGAGTATGGTGTGGGCGTGTGAGTCACCCTGTTCACGAACCTCGCCAGGCACCGAGCTCCCTACCGCGCGTGGAAACCGTGAAGAGGTTTCTTCAGATCCAAGGCTGGGCGCTTGCCGGCACCGGCTCCAGGGGTGAGATGTGGGGGAAGGACCGATTCCGAGTTGCCATCCCCAATAACTGGGCCTCAGACTTCGCGCTGGCTAGGGAAACGGTCGCAAGACTCGCAAATGCTACAGATACAGATCCTGGCTCCTTGTGGCTTCGCCTAATAAACGACGGTTTCGATCTAATAAAGATGCAAATTGAGGGCCAGTCCCTGAGGCCTGGATATATTCAATTAGGCGAGGCCAGCGCAGCAGTATCAAGTGCCAAGCGTTTGATTTCATGCGCCGGAACGTCAGCCGTTCGGCCCACTCGACGTATAGACGGGAAATACGATAGGAGAGCGCAGCGAGTAGCACGCGAGGCTCTCTTGGGGCACACAAAAGACGGGTCTTTCATATTTCCCATATACGTCCAAGTCCGCTCGGTCGACACCCGAGACGAGCTGTTCTCAGACGAGCTTTTCGAAGCATTTCCACGCCGAACCACAAGAGCCCTCTCGGATTCACTCACCATGGCTCGTCGCTTGGTTGATCAGACAGGAGAGAGCATCGAAAGAGATTTGGATGATGCAGTTGCTGCTGGCGTCTCTAGTGAGCTATGTTCCTCTCTCGCAAAAATGCTACAGGGGCAAGACATTGAGCATTTAAAAATTGCTTTCGAGTGGGGCCTATCTCCCGGTCCGGCGCCTGAGGGCACAACAACGATTGCATTCGATAAGGCCGCTCAGTCGGTTCTCAAATCGCTCGCGCGACGTCTCGCGACTCCCGCCCCTGATCGAGAAATGAATTACGTCGGACGACTCATCACCATAGGCCGGGATCCAGACGAACGGGAACATTTTATTGTGATCCACACGTATCGCAACGGGCGTCCCACAGAGCTACGCGTTCTAGTCGGCGAAGAGGTGCATTCAAAGGCAGTTCGCTGGTACGAAGAGAAAGCAACAATCATCGCCCGTGGAATTGTTCAAGATGTGCAGTCGCAAGCAATTATAAGGGAGCCTCTGTCAGTTAAGGCGATCGTCGAAAGCCAGCTTTCCTAATCGCCCCGGTTAAACGATCGGGGGCGTGGGGCGAGCATGGCGCCGGCCGGCGCACGCGCCCCTCTGCCGTCGCACGGCGCTGGCTTGAGTCGCGCATTGACTCCCCCAGAACGCACCCGTCCGTGAACCTCCGCCGGACTCGGCTACGCAACTGGCTACGCTCTCCGGGCCGCGTGAGTGACGCAACCCACGGATTAAGAGATCACCAGAGGTTCGTCCGTCGGTGTCCGTGGACATGCACCGGCGCCGGTCACTGGCTTGGCCTCGTCCACCGAGCGACGTGGCTGTCTCCCGCCGTCCGTGGGCTTGGCTGCCGCTCTGGCTGCCACCCGCCCCGACGGCCATTGCCTCCCGCCACGTGGCCCGACCCAATGTCTCCCGGCCGCCCGCTGGCATGCCCCCTGCCCGCGGGTGTAGCCGCTAAGCGTACCCGGCGGCGAGATAGTGTTTGGCCATTGTGCCAGGGCTGGATCGGCTAAGCGCTCGCGTCAGCTGCAATGAGTGGGCTGTCTCACCCTGCTCGATGTTCGCTTTATAGCAAAGAGTAGCCTGCCGGACATGACGCAAGCACGGGGGTTCTTGTCGTATCAGCACGACGACGATAAGGCGGAAGGCGGTCGCATCTGTCAGCTCGTGAGAGATATTTCCGAACAATACGAGCTGCTTACCGCTGAGCGGATAGAACTGTTCCTTGACCGAGATCACATCGCGTGGGGTGAGGAGTGGCGCAGCAGGATCGGGGAGAGCCTTTCTTCGGTCGCTTTTTTCATCCCGATTTTGACGCCTCGATACTTCCTCAGTGTTGAGTGTCGGCGTGAGCTCCAGATTTTCGCGCGTCGTGCAGATAGAATTGGCGTCCGGGATCTGATTCTGCCTATCCTCTACGTTGATGTTCCCGCCCTATCTAACGAGAGCTCCGAAGACGATCTAATCAACTTGGTCAGGACCTTTCAGTGGGAAGATTGGACGCAACTGCGCTTCGCGGCCCGCGACTCAGGAGAGTACCGGAGTGCGGTTTCGCGCCTTGCTAGACGACTCAAGGATGCAAACATTGCCGCCGAGTCTCTGCGGCCGGAAAGCGTACCGCCCGCGCCATTGTCCCCTGATGACGATGACAATGAGGCCGGATATGTGGACAAGATTGCTGCGGCCGAGGAGACGATGCCCCAGTGGGTAGAGACCATCGTGGCCGTAGCGAAAGAAATTGAGCACGTCAGCGACTCTATGCAGGCGGCTAACCTGCGAATAAGGGCGGCTGGTGAAAGTTCCGCCTATGCTGTGCGGCTAACGGAAGCACGCAAGCTAGCGGCGGATCTAGAAGGTCCGGTAGTGCGAATCGAAGCGCTGATTAACAACTATTCGACGCAGCTCAATACGGTCGACGATGGCATTCGCACGATTATCGAGATGGCGCCCGATGAAATTGATCGACGACCTGAAAGTCGGACCGTCGTATGTGAGTTCTTTGCCTCGATGTCTGATCTAGCCATATCCGCCAGGGAGGGTTTCGGCTCTGCGGAGAGTATGGTTCGCACGGTATCCGATCTTGAGGGCAGCACTCGTCTGTTGCGTCCGACTATGCGACGTCTCCGTAAAGCGCTTACGATAATGATCGAAAGCAGAGAAGTGACAAATGAATGGGCAGATCTTATCCGGCGGTCGCCGGTAGATTGTCCGCAGGAACTCGGTACAGCCACAAGCTGAAAAACGCTGGAAAAGTAGAGCGCACTGGCCCCGTCTGCGCGAGTGAGGACACGGTGCGGGGCCGCGACGCACCGGCGAGCATGGCGCGCCAGCGCCACGCGCAGCCGTCGTGTGGCGTGGTCCCGCACCGCGCTTGATCCTAAAACGGGGGTTTCGGCAGTGTGCGGCAGCGGCTGACGGCTCCGTGGCTCGGGTCGTACGGTGATCGGGTGGAGGTAGCGGCTGCTGAGCGGTTGGCGAGCGAGCTTCTGACCCCGCTGGGGGATCGGTGGCGGCATGTACAGGCAGTTGCGGCTGCCGCGCGGGAGGTCTCGGCGGCTGTCGATCCGGCAGAGCGGGACCTGCTGGTGTCGGCAGCCTGGCTGCATGACATCGGGTACGCCCCGTCCATCGGGCATCTGCGGTTCCACCCTGTCGACGGGGCTCGGTTCCTGGCGGGCCAGGACACACCGGAACGACTGTGCGCCCTCGTCGCGCATCACTCGTGCGCCCGGTACGAGGCCGAGGAGCGCGGGCTGACGGCGGAGCTGGCCGCCTGGGAGCTGGAAGAGTCGGCCGTGATGGACGCGCTGTGCACTGCGGACATGACCCGGGGTCCCCAGGGGCAGCGGTTCGCCTTTCCGGAGCGGATAGCGGAGATCCTTTCGCGGTACGGGGAGGGTTCGATCGTGTACCGGTCCATCACCAGGTCCCGGCCCGACCTGGCAGCTTCAGTCGACCGGACCATGGCGCGGCTCGCGGCAGTTCAGCCAAGGTAGGGCGTCGCCCGGCGGTCCAGGTAGTGATCGATGCGTAGACGCATTGACGGATGGATGTTCAGCGCGTCGAGGTCGGCAGGGGCGACCCACTTGACCTCCTTCGTCTCGCTGGAGGTGCGCAGCTCACCGCTGAGGTTGCGGGTGGTGAAGCAGAGGGAGAACTGCTGGCGGACCTCGCCGTCGTCGTAGGCCAGGACGTGCCGCGGGTTCGTGTACACCCCGATCAGGCCGGTGACCTCGATATCGACGCCGGTCTCCTCCTTGGTCTCGCGGACAGCCGCGTCGGTGATGGATTCACCGAGATCCATGCCACCGCCGGGGAGGGCCCACAGGTCGTTGTCGGTCTTGTGGACCATGAGGATGCGCCCGGCCTCATCGATGACGACCGCGGTGACGGACGGGACGACGCTGTTCGCCTTGGGGGCGTTCGGGTCGTTGAAGTAGTCGATGCGTGCCACGGGTATCAGGCTCCTTCCGTGGAGGCCCAGACGCGCTCGAAGCTCGCCGCGTAGTGGTCGAACAGTCCGCCGGAGCGGGCGTGAAGATGCAGAACGGGCGAGTGCGCGGCGGGGGCGCCGTAGACGTGGATGTTCACGAGCATCTCGCCGTCGAACCGGTAGATCGAGTTGTACAACGTGGTGCGGTGCAGGCGGAGATCGACCCCGGGCGCGTCCCGTAGGGCGGCAAGGTAGGTGAGGGTGATCCGGGTCCGGGCGGCCAGGCCGTCGCCGATGCCCTCCTCGTCCCCGCGCAGGCTGACCGCCGGCGACTCAGGGTCCCCAAGCGCGTAGCGGATCTTCACGCCGCTCTCGCCCTTGCGGCGAAGGACGTGCGTGAAGTCGGCGTGGCCGTCGGGAAGAAACAGACCGGCAATCACGAGGACGTCGACCTGATGCGTCGCGTCGGCGAAGAGAGTCCGCCACAGGTCGGCGGGTACGGCGGTACGGCTTGGGTACACGCGCACAACGTCGCTCGGCACCTCCGCGGCCGGAACGCCCGGCTCGGGCCGGGGCCCGGGAACGGTGCCCGGCTTCTCGGCCAGGCCGATACGCGTGCGTGGGATACCGATCCCGTCAGCGATGCGCTCGAAGATCTCCAGGCTGGTGACCTGGCGGCGACCGTTCTGGATCTCGCTCACGTGGGACTGCGGGACCTCGCAGACGGCCGCGATCTGCGTCTGCGTCGCTCCGGTCCACTGGCGGTAGATCTTGAAGACCGCGCCGATGTCCCGGCGGGCAAGGGCCTCGGACATGTCCGGGCGGTCCCACAGATCGGGCGGGGCCTGGGGGAGCGGACGGCGGACGGACACCACGTAGCGCCTCCGGACGGTAGGAACAGGACCGTCAGTCCTCGATCGACTGCGTGGCAGCTTATCCGGTCTCCGTATAGATCGGAAGTCTGGGCGTATACGTCCGGTGCCCTTCCGTGACATCTGTCCTGGCTGGACGGTGGGAAAGTAACGGCTCCGGCCAGGCTGGCCGCCCGGCAGGGAGCTGCCCCTGTGCATGTCGCGGACCCGGGAGGGCAGATCATGATCACATTTGGGACGGGTGGTGGACTCGATCCGGACGCGCTGATGTTCGGCGTCGTCCGCTTTCGACCCGGGGACGGACGGCAAGTACGCGACGTCTTCGGCGCCTTCGACTCCCCCGCCGCCGCCGATCTGTTCGTCGTGGAGAGGCGCTGGACGGATGACTACCAGGTGTCCGCGCTGCGGCTCGCGGTCCCGGAGGCGCTGCGGCCACCGGCCGGGTCCCGACTCGCCCTGGATCATCTGGCGGCGCGCTATCCGAACCGTCGGCGGCGGCCATGACCTCGGCTGCGTCGTCCGATCGGACGGATGCGACCGCGCCGAGCCCACCGCCCGCCAGTGGGCAGGGTGACCAGGGCAGACCACCCGCCGTCGCTCTGCTGCCCTGGGGTGCGGCGGAGTGGGCCGTGATCATCCAGCCGGGCTCCGACTCCGCTGACCTGCTGCGCGCGGTGGCACGGATGCCGGCCGGGCTGACCTTCGCCGAGTCCTTCGAGGATGTCGACATGGTGCTCGTCTACCGGGCGTCGGCCGACTACTCCCCAAGTTCCGGTGACGACGTGGAGCCCTCCCGGCGGGGCCTGGCGGGCACGGCGCTCAGGACGACCCTCGACCTGCATCCCTGCCGGCCGGACTCGCGGTGGATGACCAACGGGGAGCGCGCCGCGTTCCAAGCCGGCCAGGTGGAGGCCCTCGAACTGGTGCGCCGGGCGATCCTGCACGCACTCGGGGTGCCGCCGGTAGCGTGAGCTGAGGGCCTCCTACAGCCCGAAATCGGAACGGGCCGTGCTCGGCGCTGAATCTACTTCGCCGGGCGCGGCCCGTTTCCATCGTCATCCTGCCGGCCACGACTCACGCCTGGAACGATGCGCTCCGCCAGGTCGGTGAGGCGCTCTTCGATGCGGAGCAGGACGGCGAGGATCTGCCGCTCGGTGCCGGCGATGTCGGCGGCGGTGTCCGCCGGTTCCTGCTGCGAGGCGGCGTTCCCGACCAGGACGCGGATGAGATGGTCGTCCGGCCAGTCGAGCGCGCGGGAGACCGCAGTGAGCGTAGCGTTCTGAATCCTCCGGCCGCGGGCTCCATGCTGGAGCTGCCGTAGAGTCGCAACGGACACTCCCGAGGCATCGGCAAGCGCCTGCTGTCCGAGCCTCAGCGCGGCCATCCGCTCGTTGACAGCATCGGCCACGGCCTGCCAGTCTTCGCCCTCGACCCTTCCGCGGGCCGTGTATGGCGGAACTCCCCGTCGGTTTGCCATACGGCAAAGCTAGCGTGACGCCGAGTGGATATTCTAGCCGGTCACCGGATAACTTCGATACTCCGCGCGTATACATGGATACGAAAAGACTTGGCGAGCGGTTGGTGAGCGGTTCAGAGTGGGTTCTGCCTGGCGGCGCCGGAACCCCGGTGGCGGGGCAGACTCACTCGGAGGTCTTCTCCATGGCTGTTCCTACTCGTATTCCGGTGCGATTCGAGGACGTGTTTCCGGCTGGTGCGTTCGTGCTGGAGGTGGAGGCGGCGAGCGACTACGACAAGGTGAAGGCGAACCTGTCGGATGTGCAGGCGCGGGACAAGGACACCGGCGAGCGGTTGTGGGTGGTCCGGGTACTGGACGCGGACCCGGCGGCCCGGCAGGCCGAGGCGAAGGTGAAGATCACGGCCGAGGTGCAGCCGGTGCCGCCGGACGTGATGCCGGGGACGCCGTTTCGCCCGGTGGTGTTCGAGGGGCTGACGGTGACGCCGTGGGTGGACACCAGCGGCTCTCGGCCGCGGCAGGGGTTCGCGCTGCGTGCGTCGGCCATGCAGGCGGTGGGGACTCCGGCTCGTCGGACGTCGGCGGTGGCGGCATGAGCGGCGGCACGGTGACGACGTCGTACTCCTCGGTCGGCGTGACCGTGGGCACGGACTGGTTGGTGTCATGCCACACCTACCCGGACCGCCGGCCAATCCTGGCGGTGGACGCAGGTGATCTGCACCTGACCCTCAGCGCCGCGCCCGAGGCGCCGTCCGGCGACCACATCGACTTCGCGTACAAGCTGCTCGCCGCCGCCAACGAGTACCTGATCGCCTGCGAGACTCACCAGCTCGACGCCGAGGACGCGGCGACCACGGCCGCGGAACCCGCCGACAGGCTGGAACGCCGCGCCGCATAGCGCCGCTTTACCGGTCGCCCTTGTCGACTCGCCTTCTCGCTCGGGTCGACCGCTTAATTCTCCGTTTCCCGACCCCTGTAGTTTCGTGCGCTCGAAAGCAGGTGGATATCTGTCATGTCCAGAATCAATGGTGACCGGCCGTCGCCGCGTATTCCGACCCGTGCGGACAAGGTGCGGGTGCCGCTGTGGATGCTGCTGCTGGCCGCCGCCTGCAAGCTCGCGTGGCTGGCGGTCCGCTGGGGTTTCCGTCACCGCGTCGCGGTCGCGGTCGTGGTGGGGCTGCTGCTGTTCACGCACCGCTTCGGCCTGGTGGGCCTGGGCGCGTTGCTCGGCGGCCTGGCTGCGGTGGTGCTTGCCTGGGCTCGGCTGCATCCGCGGTCGCTGGCCTGGTTGGGCTGCTGGGTGTTGGGGCGGGCGCGGCTGGCGTTCGTCTACCGCTGGCGGTGGCAGTCGGCGATGGTGCATACGGATCTCGCGATCCGGATGCCGGCTTCGACCGGCGATCAGGTGACGTTCGACGAGGTCTTCCCCCGTATCCGCACGATCCGTTCCACCCGTGCCGTCGACGTCCTGCGGGTGGAGCTGCTGCCAGGGCAGACGCCGCAGAAATGGGCGGAGCAGGCCGAGGCGCTGCGGCACATCTTCCGGGCACGCCGCTGCCAGGTCCACGCCGAGACGTTCCGCTTCGTCCGACTGCACTTCCATCGCTGTGACCCGCTGACCCCGCCGACCGCCACCCGGTCGTGCGATGGGGGTGAAGGCTTCGTACCCGCACGAGGCCTTCCCGCTTTGGCTAGACAACGATCTCAGGATGCCGCCACGCCACACCCGGGGGGTTCGGGGGGTCGTCCCCCCGGCCAGCATCGCGGCAGCTGGGAAGGTGCCCCAAAGGGCAACGACCATGAGGAATCAGCGCGTGGAGACGCGGGGATTTGAACCCCGAACCCCTGCCTTGCAAAGGCAGTGCTCTGCCAATTGAGCTACGCCCCCTCGGCGCGACCGCCGGACGGGGCTGCCGACCCGGAGGCCGGGAGCCGCGCGGCGAGGCGCGTCACCAGACTACGTCATCCGGGTCGCGCTGGACGTTCGCGAGGGAGAGAACTCGAAGACCACATGTGCGGCGACCCCCTGGCCCCGCTGGCGCCCAGCGTAACCGCTGCGGCGACTGGGCGTCGGGGAGTAGCCGGGGCAGGAGCTGCACTCGGACGAGCCCGCTCGGGCGGACACGGCCGCAGGCCGGCAGGCAGGTCTGCGGCCTGCGATGTCACGCTGCGCTGACGATGGAGGCGGCAGCATGTCACCCGCCGCCCGCCAGCGCGGCACTGATGTGGCAGCGTGTGTCGCGAATTCTGGGGCAAATCGGACGGGGAACCGCGAACTGGCGACACGGTACCCGTCTGCCATGCATCACTCCGGTCGACGACCCGCCTCGACAGCCACAGCCACGAGGAAACCTTGGCGACGATGGTTACTGTTCGTGATCGACGCCGTTTCACGCGGTCGACGGGCGGCAGGTGGCGGGGGCCGGCGTCGGCGGAGGTAGACGTAGACGCCAGCGGCCACAAGGCGGTTGGGGTCAGCGGGAGTCGGGGCGGCGGAGGGTGGGGTCGATGTAGGCGAGGCGTTCGCGGACCTTGAGGGCGAGGTCGCGGAAGTCCGAGTAGCAGCGGCGGACGGCGGTCGCGGTGCCACCGACGGCGCCGTCGGCGGCGCGCAGCTCGAACATGGGCTTGCGGGCGTCGTGGGCGAGCGGGATCAGGTTGGCGTAGTGCCGCATGGTGGCGATCTCGAAGGAGCGGTCGCGGGACCCGGGGTTGCCCGACGTCAGGACCGAGGTGGCGAAGACCTCGGGGATGCGGTCGAGCCAGCGGTCGTGGGCCTTGGCGGGGCGGTCGGTGCGGGTGGGGGGCTGCATGATGATGTAGCCGATCGGCATCATCAGGGCGCGTGGCGCGGGGATCCGGTCGGGAACCTTCGGCAGCACGGTGCTCTGCCAGGTGGATCGCCACTCGCGCAGTGTTGGGCCGAGGTTGCGCAGGCCGCGCAGCGAGAACAGGTCGGCGGCCAGCGGCATGAGCACCGTGTCGGCGGACAGCAGCGACGCCCGGTTGATGGCGCCGAGGTTCGGGCCGACGTCGATGAGGACGATGTCGGCCCCGACGGCCCGGGCGCCGTTGTCGATGACCCGGTGCAGGGCCGTCGTCGTGCGCAGGGCGGCGACATCCTTGCCGAGGAAGCTGTTCGGCCAGGCGGCGGACAGCCGGTCCTCGAAGACGCTGAGCTCGACGTCCCCGGGCAGCAGCCACAGACCGTCCTCGATCGTCACCGGCTCGAACATCTCGACGTCGCCGATGCCCTCCATGATCGGTTCGATGGCGGTGGCCATCGTGCCGGTCCTCGCGGTGGTGCGCGGCCGACGGGTGTCGAGGTCGAGGTCGAAGGGCTTCGGCGCGGACGACGCCGTGTCCTCCGGCTCGCTCCACAGCATGGTCAGCTCGTCCTCGTCGAGGAACTGGGCGGTGAGGTTCGCCTGGGGGTCGAGGTCGACGGCGAGCACCCGGTGGCCCATCCGCTGCAGCATGTGGGCCAGGTGGTAGGCCAGCGTCGTCTTGCCGACGCCGCCCTTGTTGTTGAACAGCGCCATCGTGATCATGTGGCGCTCCGCGCACGCCCGTCGCGCGGGGCCCCGCCCAGGGCCCGACCCACACTGTCCAGGTTGTCCGACACGGCAAGCATTCTTACGCCTGCCCGTTGCCCACCGATGGGCGGGAGACGCACAACCGGGCGACGATCACGCACCGTCCGGCAACGACGCCGGCGGGAGGCCCCTGCCAGCGTGACGGCGGCGCCCACCTGACGGCTTGGTCAGACGTCTGAGCGGCAGAGGCCGGCACCGGCGACGATCAGGAGTCGGTTCAGAACCAGGGGGTGAGCTCGGGCCATCCGTCGCGGCCGGGCACCCGGCCGGTCAGCCAGGCCAGCGCGGGCAGCGTCGCGTCATCCACGACCACGATCCGCTCGCCGCGCCGGCCGGCGGCATGCGACGGCCGGTCCCCCGGCGTCAGCAGCAGCGTGACCTCGGGCGGGACCCGGTCAGGCAGGCCGCGGATCGTCCGCTCCCATTCGACGTCGACGTACGCGGGGGTGAGGTCGGCCCAGCGGGGACCGCCCAGATCAGCGAGATCCAGATCCACGAGATGGATCTCGACCTCGCGCCAGCGCAGGAAGACCAGATCCGCGAGCGTGGTCACGCCGTAGGAGCTGACCCGGCCGGCGCCGGAACGCCAGACGTCCACATGGGTCGCGTCCCAGGCCCGCTCCAGCCGGGCGATGGCGGCGGCCAGCTCGGCGCGCGCGGTCGCGGCCTCGACCCGTTCGCCGGCGGCGATGTCGTCGGCACGCTGACGTGCCCCGCCGGGATACATGTCGACGACCTCGCCGGCGGACGCGCCCTCGACCATCCCGGCATGGGCCTCCGCGTTGCGGGCCAGATGGGTGAGCAGGTGCGCGACGCTCCACCCCGGCAGGGCGCACGGGCGGCGCAGCACCTCGTCATCCACCCGGTCGACGAGGTCGAGCAGGCGCCGGTGCGCGGCGGCACAGCCGGCGAGAAGGTCGTGCGGGATCACCGAAGGCAGGTAGCCCGACGAGGGCAGACCGGAACCGGACGCCGCCGCGACCGCGGACTCGATGCCGGCCTCCTGCGCCGGTCCCGCGTCCGGGTCCGCCGGCCCGATGATCGGACGGGATGATGAAGGGGCAGCCATGACCCCACCGTGCACCCTTCGCCGCGCCGATGCCAGGCGAAGCGCCCGACCAGGAACGTCCCACCCGGAGGTGGCGCCCGGCTACTCTTCGGACGGCGTGCCACCCGCTTCTGGCGGGGAAGCCAGGAACTGCTCCAGGGCGGCGCTCAGCCCTTTCTCCGTCACCGCTGTCGGCGCGGCCCGGCGCAGGGAGAACAGGCCCAGGTACGTGGTGTAGGCGAGCACGGCCCGGCCGCGGGCCTGCGGCGCGGGCTGGCCGAGCGCCGAGTAGATCCGTTCGAGGTATTCAAGCCGGCGCTGGGTCACCCGCTCCAGCACCGGCGCGACCAGCGGGGACGGCGCGTCGGCGAGCAGAGCGGCCTCCACGCTGCCCGTCACCGTCGCGCCGAAGGCACGCGCGAACAACGCTCGCAGTCGGAGCGCCGGATCGGCGATCGCCTCCAGCTCGTCGATGACCTCCGCGGTTCCGCGCTGCTCCCAGACCAGCAGGGCGGCGGTCAGCAGCTCCTCCCGATTGGCGAAATGCCAGTAGAAGCTGCCCTTGGTAGCCCCCAGACGGGCAGCGACCGGCTCAACCGCGACGGCGGCCAGCCCGCCGGCCGCGATGGCCTCCAGCGCCCCCGTGATCCAGTCCTCCCGTGACAGCCGGCGCGGCGGGCCGCCCGTGCCGCGGACACCCGGCACCCGCCGACCCCCGGTCGCGGAGGACGGGACGACGGCCATGTCCATACGCTACCGTACGGTCATCTCCATACGGCACCGTATGGAACGCCAGATCGCCGCCGGGAGCGCCCATGGCCACCACCCCCACCCCGCACACACCGTCGGCCTCGACCACGCACAGCTCGACCGCGCCAGGCTCGCGGGCCGGATCTCTCGCTCTGGCGAACCGTTGGGCCGAGGCGCCGTTCCGCAGCCGGTACACGCGGTGGGTCGACGCGCCGCCCGAAGACGTCCGGCGGGCGATGGATGAGCTGACGCTCGACGAGCTCCGGCTGGGCCGGCTGCTCATGGCCGTGCGCACGCTGCCGAGCAGGGTCGGCGGCCGCGCGTCGACGGCGGCACCGGGCGCGCGGCCATCCCGCGTCGCGCACGGCGACGGAGCACGCCCCATGCTGGACACGTTCGCCAGCCGAGGATTCCTGCCCCTGTGCGCGGACGCGGACGGCATCGCCGCCGGCATCATCGGCCAGTTCTGGCACGCCCGCGTGCCCCGGCCCGTCGGCATCACCGACGCCGACGCCTTCGACGCCTTCCACACGCCCGGCTGGGCGAAGGCCGTCACCACGATCACAGTGGTTCCCGAGCGCGGCGGCAGCCGGTTGTCCACGTCGACGGCCATCCACCCGACCGACGACGCGGCCCGCCGGGCGTTCGGCCGCTACTGGCGGCTCATCGACGTGCCCTCGGGGCTCATCCGCCGCGAGTGGCTCGCCGCGATCGCCCGCCGCGCGCGCCACGCCCGACTATCCTGACCTGGCCGGATGATCCCGGCCAAGGCCAAGGCCAAGGGTCCGTAGCATGGGGGCAGCGGAGCGCAGTGGGCCCGCGCGGGAAGCGGGGCGCCGCCGAGCCCGAATCCCGGCACCCGGCGGGCGGAAGGACAGGACGGGCGCGTGTTCACGACTCCTCGCTTCCTGCAGGGAATCGTCCCGTTCGAGGGTCGCGGGCTGGAGGCGCCGTTCACCCTCGGTCCGGCGTTCGCCTACACGGTGCCCGCCGCCATCACGGCGCAGCCGCTGTACTTCCGCGGCGGCAACTCCACCGACGGGCTGATCTGCGTGATCCTGCAGCGTGACGGCGCGCCGATGCGCTACTTTCCCATCGGCGCCCGGGCCTCCGTGCACGTCCCGTTGCGCGTGATCGAGGACCTGCCGCCGCAGACCCGGATCGAGCTGCTGCTCGCCGCGCCGGTGGGGCTTTCCGGCACGGTCGTCGTCGACGTCGGCATCGTCGAGCTCTGACCAGCGCCCGCGGGACATCGGACGACCTGGCGGGACCACCGGGGACACCGAACGCGTCGGCAGGACGCGGCCGGAACGGGGCTCGAACGACGACGACCGCGGGCGGGCCGATCAGTGGATCGGCCGATCAGTCGTCGGGTGGCGCCGCGCGACGGGTTCGCTTGGTGGCGGAGCGCTGCTTCTTCGCGGACAGGCGCCGCTCGACGGAGCCACGGGTGGGCGCCGTCGGCCGGCGAGCCCGGGCCGGGCGGGCCGTCGCGGCGCGCAGTGCCTCCACCAGCCGGTCCAGCGCCGCCTCCCGGTTGCGCAGCTGGGAGCGGTGTTCGCTGGCGACGATGGTGAGCACCCCGTCGTGCAGTCGGTCGCCGAGCCGCGCGACGGCGCGGTCCCGCAGCGCGGCCGACAGCGCCGGGGAGCCGGCGACGTCGTAGGAGAGCTCGACCCGCGAGTCGGACGTGTTCACCGACTGGCCACCGGGGCCGGACGACCGCGAGTACCGCCAGCGCAGGTCGGCGACGGGAAGCACGAACCCTGGGCGGACCAGGATCTCCCGGGGCAGCATGGTCACATGGTGCCCGATCCCGGGCCGCCCGTCAGGTGAGTTTGGAGCCGCCCAGGTCGAACGGCTCCGCCGGACCGCTCAGGCCGGACCGCTCAGGCCGGACGGCGCCGTCGCGGACGGCTCAGCGCGGAGTGGAGGTGGTGGTGCCGGCGGTGGAGGTCGCCTCGCGCCACAGGTCGATCTCCTCGCCGCCGCGCGCCCGCCGCCGGGCGGCGGTGAGGGCGGCTCCGGCCCCGGCCAGCAGCGCCAGCACGGTCATCTTGCGCGCCATGTCCGCTCTCCTCGTGCTCATCGGCGTCCCGTCGTCGGCGTCGCAGGACCGCGGCGGCTCGATCACGTCCACGTTATCCCGCGTCCGCGGCGATGTCGCGCCCGGGCGCGTTCCGCGGAACGCCCTCGACGGGACACGCCCTCGGGGCCGTCAACGCCCTGGTCGCCCGCCCGAGACCACCGGCCCACGGGCGATGCCAGGCCGGCAACGACAGGATCAGCGCCGCAGCAGGCCGCGCAGGCGGGAGCGGGTCGGCCAGGACGGTGGCGGCCCGGACACCTCGTAGGCGGGGAACGCCCGCTCGGCCACGTCGACGAGCATCGCCACGTCGATCGGCCGCAGCACCATGCCGGCGGACAGGATGTAGTCGGCCACCCCGGTGGCGGGCAGCAGCAGCACCCCCTCGACGAGGGCGAGCCCGGCTGGCACCTCGGCCCGCGCGAACGCGACCACCGGCTGGACCTCCAGCTCCCAGCCCTGCGGCAGCTCACCGAGCAGCTGGGCGGTGGCTTCCTCCCCCATCCAGGCGACCAGGCCGAGCATGGCGCGCAGCGGCACCTTGCCGGCCCACACGCCGGCCGCGTTCTGGCGGACGGGACCCTGATGGGCGTCGGTCTCGATCACCCAGGCGCCGGACGGGCCGATGACCAGATGGTCGATGTTGCCCGCCGAGTCGGCCAGCGAGCGGTCGTGCAGCACCGTGTAGCCGGCGCGGACCAGGCGGTCGAGCGCGCGGGCCGTGCTGCGCTCGGCCTCGGCGTCCTCACGCCACGCCTCGATCTCGGGCGGGGTGCGGAAGAAACGCGCCGCCGCGACGGCGGCGACCCCGAGCACCGCGGCGAGCGACAGCTGCGCCATCGCCCCCGCGGACAGCCCGGCGAGGCCCGCGAGCACCACCACGGCCGCGACCGCGGCGGCGGCCAGCATGCCGGCGAGGATCAGCGCCCGCCGTTTGTGATCTCCGCGCTCGGCGGAATAGAGCTCCTTGCGCCGCAGGTACTCGGCCATGGCCGAACGTCCCGCTGACTGCCGACCGGACACGTCCGCGGTCACCACCTCCCGGCGCCGTCTAGACGCCGTTGCGCTCGGCGTTGTCTCCGGTGACGGAACCGGGCCGGGTCGTTGTCGGTCACGACGAGCTACCGGCTTTCTGGTCCATCCCGGTCACCATTCCATCGAATACACAACAGCGACAGGGTCAGGGACGTGGAATATGCGAGAGAGAACCACGTTGAACCCACATCTATACCACCCATCGGCGGACTGGCCGAGACGCCACCGCGCGCCTGGCCGGGTAGGGAGTCGGCAGCACGGGGGAGAACCCCCCGGGGCACCCGCCATCGGGCGCGGCGCCGACCGGGTGCAGTACCGAGAAGGAGCCGCAGGATGCCACGTCACGCGACACCTCGGGGCGCGGGGAGCGAAGACCCGCCACCGCACCGCCGCGCCCCGGCAACCGCGCCCTTCGCCGGTGCGTCGGCCGCGCGACAGTCATCCACCACCCCGCCCACCGACCCTGCAGGATCGGACAGCGTGGCCCGCCCGCTCGACGGCGACGCGATACTCGCCTTCGCCGCCCACTGCGTCACGCCCATGAGACAACAGCGGCCAGATACTGCCAACGGCGGTCACGACGGGTCACCTCTGCTGCGGTCCTGCGTCGGCATCGAGACGGAGTGGTTCGTGGTCGACCCGCGGGCCGTCCACACGCTGATCGCGCCGGAGCGCACCCGGGAGGCTCTGGCCGCCGGCGCGGGTGGAGACGGTTCGGTGCTGCCCGGCGGCAGCCGGATCACCTTCGAACCCGGCGGGCAGCTCGAACTGTCCGGTCCGCCGGCGGACCTGCGCACCGCGATCCGGTCGACCGCCGCCGACCTGCGGCTCGTCCGGGCGGCGCTGGCCGAGCGTGGCCTCGCGATCGTCGGCATGGGCACCGATCCGCTGCGGGCGGGGGTCCGCCAGACCGTCGCGTCGCGGTACGCCGCGATGGAGGAACATTTCCGCACCGGCGGCGGGCGCTCCGGCCCGGCGATGATGTGTTCCACCGCGTCCGTCCAGGTCAACCTGGATCTCGGCGCCACGGTTGAGGACGCGCGGCGGCGGTTCCAGCTCGCGCACACGGTCGGCCCGGTGCTCACGGCGATGTTCGCCGCGTCACCCGCGCTGGCCGGGCGGCGTACCGGCTGGCGCAGCACCCGCCAGGCGATCTGGACCGGCATCGACGCCAGCCGCACCGGCAGCGTGCTCGATCTGGAACCGCCCGCCATCACCGCGGCAACGCACCCCGAATCTCCCGATATTCACCCGCAATCAACGCAAAGTTGCGATAATCCGACGTTCATGGGTGGCTTGGACATACCTCGCACGCATCAATCCCGCGATTCCGCCACCGCCGATCTCGCCGAGCTCTGGGCACGCTATCTGCTGGATGCCCGTCTGATGATGATCGCCGAACCAGGCGACGCGGACGTGCAGGCGCGCGGGGAGCAGCACTTCACCGCGGCGACCGGCGGGCACACCTTCGCCGACTGGCTCGCCGGGCGCGGCCCCGCCAGCCGCCCGCCCACCCTCGACGACCTGCGCTATCACGCGACGACGGTGTTCCCGCCCGTGCGACCGCGGGGTTGGTGGGAGCTGCGCTACCTCGACGCCCAGCCCGGAGACGACTGGCAGGTCGCGGTGGCGGTGACCACCGCGCTGCTGGACGATCCGACCGCCACGGCGGGAGCGGCCGAGGCCTGCGCACCGGTCGCGCGCCGCTGGCCGGCGGCCTCGATGCAGGCGATGGCCGACGAGCCGCTGCGGCGGGCGGCGTTGTGCTGTCTGGAGCTGGCGGCCCACGCCCTGCGCCGGGCGCAGGCCGCGGAGCTCGCGGACGCGGTCGACCAATTCGCCGAGCGCCACACCTTGCGCGGCCGCTGCCCCGCCGACGACCTGTCCGAACGGATCGCCCTGATCGGCCCGGCCGGTCTGCTGCGCGAGGAGGCACACAGTTGCGTTTCGGTCGCCTGACGGAGAATCCGACGACCGCCGGGGCCGCCGCGTCCGCCCAGGCCGCCGAGGAGAGCGAGTCGCCATCGGTGCCGCTCACCGTGGACGCCGTCGCGCGGGCGCTGGAGCGGGTCCGGCGGCGCTCGCTGTCCTACACGGACATCGACGACGACGAGCTCGTCCGCCAGCACTCGCCGCTCATGTCGCCGCTGGTCTGGGACCTCGCGCACGTCGGCAACTACGAGGACCTCTGGCTGGTGCGCGCCCTCGGCGCGGCGGCGGCCACCCGGGCGGGCCTGGACGACGTCTACGACGCCTTCCGCCACGACCGGGCCAGCCGGGTGCGCCTGGCCCTGCTCGGCCCCGAGGCCGCCCGTGCCTACCTGCGCGAGGTCCGCGGGCGCACCCTCGACCTGCTCGACCGGCTCGCCCCGCTCCCTGATGGTGGCCACCGGCGGCTGCTCGCCGACGGGTTCGTGTACGCGATGGTCGTCCAGCACGAGCACCAGCACGACGAGACCATGCTCGCCACCCACCAGCTGCGCACCGGCCCGCCGCTGCTCGCGCCGGGCGCCCCGGCTCCGCCCGGGCGCGAGGTGGCGCATCGGGAGGTGTTCGTGCCCGCGGGGCCGTTCACGTTCGGCACCAGCACCGACCCGTGGGCCTACGACAACGAGCGACCCGCCCACCAGGTGAACCTGCCGGCGTTCTGGATCGACACGCTGCCCGTCGGCAGCCGCGCGCAGATCGCGTTCATCGAGGACGGCGGCTACGACGACGAGCGGCTGTGGTCGCCGGCCGGCTGGCAGTGGCGGCAGCGGGAGGGGCTGACAGCGCCGGCGTTCTGGTGGCGCGACGGCGGCACCTGGCTGCGCCGCCGGCTGGGGCACGTCGAGCCGGTGCCCCTTGACGAGCCAGTGCAGCATGTCTGCTGGTACGAGGCGCAGGCGCACGCCCACTGGGCCGGCCGGCGGCTGCCCACCGAGGCCGAATGGGAGAAGGCCGCCGCCCACGACCCGGCCACCGGACGTTCACGGCGCTATCCGTGGGGAGACACCGATCCGACGCCGGACCGTGCCAATCTGGGGCATCGCACGAGCGGCCCGGCCCCGCTGGGGGCCTATCCCGCGGGCGCGAGTCCCTGCGGAGCCGAGCAGATGATCGGGGACGTGTGGGAATGGACCGCGAGCGGATTCACCCCTTACCCGGGCTTCCGGTCCCATCCCTACCGCGAGTACAGCGAGGTCTTCTTCCCCGCGCCGGGGGAGGAGTCGGCGTTCCGCGTGCTGCGCGGCGGCAGCTGGGCGACGGACGGCAGCGCCGTGCGCACCACCTTCCGCAACTGGGACTATCCGATCCGGCGGCAGATCTTCGCCGGCTTCCGGCTGGCCCGCGACGCGGACTAGGTCACCGACCGTCTCGCTCGCGCCGCCAGGTCCCTGGCCCCGTGTGGAAGGAGCGGCCGGTGTGCCGTCATCTAGCCTGGCTCGGAGCGCCCCGCACACTGGCGGCGCTGACCACCCAGCGCCCGTTCAGCCTGCTGCGCCAGTCCTGGTCACCGCGCCGGATGCGGTACGGCACGATCAACGCGGACGGATTCGGTGTCGGCTGGTACGCCCCGGACCTGCGGGCCGCGCCCGCCCGGGTGCGACGCGCCGTCCCGATGTGGACGGACGCCTCCTACGCGTCGATGGCGGGCGTGATCGCGTCGGGGTGCGTGCTGGCGGCGGTGCGCGGCGCGAGCCTCGGCATGCCGGTGGAGGAGACGGCCACCGCGCCGTTCACCGACGGCGTGCGGCTGCTCAGCCACAACGGCCGGGTCGATCCGGCGGCCGCGCGGGCGCTGCTCGCCGAGCGACCGGACTCCGGGCCACCCGACTCGACCTGCGACTCGGCGCTGCTCGCGGCGCTCGTGTTCGAACGGGCCGGCAAGAGCCCGCTGCCCGACGCGGTCGCCGATGTCGTGACGTCCCTGGGCCAGGCGGCTCTCGCGGGCCGGCCCGGCTCGCTCACCCCATGGGCCGGCGACTGGACGGACGGTCACGAGCCCGCCCCACCCGGCGGGACAGCCCGGCTCAACCTGCTGGTGACCGACGGATCCCAGCTGGTGGCGACGACCTGGCGGGACACCCTCGTCTACCGGATCGAGCCGGACGGCGTGCTGGTGGCGAGCGAACCAGACGACGACAAACCGGGCTGGGTCGACGTTCCGGACCATCACCTCCTGGTGGCCGACACGCACCAAGTCACTCTTCGTAGTTTGATCTCCTAGTACGATTACCGTGGGTTGCACAATGTCGATGGAGGGCGCCACGATGACACCGAGGACCCCGACGACCGCCCCCGCCGGGACGGCCACCCCCACTGATTCCGCCGACGCCGCGATCCGCGCCGGCCAGCTCCGCACGGACGACGCCGGATCCCGCCTCACCCTGGAGCGGCATGTCCGTGACACGGACCGCGCGGTCGCGCTCGCCCGCGACGTGGTCACCGGGCTGACATCCATCCCTCGCGCGCTGCCGCCGAAGTGGTTCTATGACGCGACCGGCGGCATGCTCTTCGACGAGATCACCAGGTTGCCGGAGTACTACCCCACCCGGCGGGAACGGGCGATCCTCGACCGGCACGCCGGCGACATCGCCGCCGCCTGCCCCGCCGACACCCTCGTCGAGCTCGGCTCCGGCACGTCGACGAAGACCAGGCTGCTGCTCGACGCGCTGCGCGACGGCGGCAGCCTGCGCCGGTTCGTCCCGTTCGACGTCGACGAGCAGACACTGGCTCGCGCGGGCCAGGGCCTGCTCGCCGCCTACCCGGACCTCACCGTGCACGCGGTCGTCGGCGACTTCGAACGCCACCTCGGACGACTGCCCGCGGGCGGCCGCCGCCTGGTCGCCTTCCTCGGCGGCACGATCGGCAACATGCGCCCGGCCGTCCGCACGGAGTTCCTGCGCACGGTGCGCGCGCAGACGGCCCCGGACGACGCCCTGCTGCTCGGCACGGACCTGGTCAAGGATCCCGACCGGCTGGTGGCCGCCTACGACGACGGCGCCGGGGTGACCGCCGCCTTCAACCGCAACGTGCTCACCGTGATCAACCGGGAGCTCGGCGCCGACTTCGACGTCCGCGGCTTCGCCCACATCGCGCTGTGGAACGCGGCCGACTCGTGGATCGAGATGCGGCTGCGGGCGGTGCGCGACCAGCGGGTGAGCATCGACGCCCTCGCCCTCACCGTCGACTTCGAACGCGGCGAGGACCTGCTCACCGAGATCAGCGCGAAGTTCACCCCCGACCGCCTCGACGCGGAGCTCGCCGCCGCCGGCTGGGCGACCGCGCAGCGCTGGACCGACCCCGACGGCGACTTCGCCGTGACGCTGGCGACGCCGTCCTCCCACCCGGTCGCCGCGCCGATCTGAGCCGTCAGCCGTCGAGCAGGGTGACGTCGCGGGCGGCACCGGTGGACGCGGAGGTCGCCATCGCCGCGTAGGCACGCAGCGCCGCGGACACCGAACGCTCCCGCTGCGCGGGCCGGTAGCCGCCGGCGGCCTCCAGCTCAGCGCGCCGGCGGCCCAGCTCCTCGTCGGAGACGAGCAGCTCGAGGCGCCGGGTGGGGATGTCGATCTCGATCGTGTCGCCGTCACGGACCAGCGCGATCGTGCCGCCGTGCGCCGCCTCCGGTGACACGTGGCCGATCGAGAGGCCGGAGCTGCCGCCGGAGAACCGCCCGTCGGTGATCAGCGCGCACTTCGGGCCGAGGCCGCGGCCCTTGAGGAAGGCGGTCGGGTAGAGCATCTCCTGCATGCCCGGCCCGCCGCGGGGTCCTTCGTAGCGGACGATGATCACATCGCCGGCCTGCACCCGCTTGGTGAGGATCGCGTCGACCGCGTCCTCCTGGCTCTCGACGACGAGCGCCGGCCCGCGGAACGTCCACTGGCTCTCGTCCACCCCGGCCGTCTTGACGACCGCGCCGTCGACGGCGAGGTTGCCGAACAGCACGGCGAGGCCCCCCTCGGCCGAGTACGCGTGCTCGGCCGAGCGGATGCAGCCGTTCTCGGCGTCGGTGTCGAGCGCTTCCCAGCGGTTGGTGGAGCTGAACGGCTCGATCGTGCGCACGCCTCCCGGCGCCGCGTGGAAGAGCTCCACGGCGTCGGGCGACGGGTTCGGGCCGCGCACGTCCCAGCGGTCGAGGAACTCACGCAGGCTCGCGGCGTGCACCGAGTGGGTGGCCGGGTCGAGCAGGCCGGCCCGGTCCAGCTCACCGAGGATCGCCGGGATGCCGCCGGCGCGGTGCACGTCCTCCATGTAGTACCGGGTGGAGCTCGGCGCGACCTTGCACAGGCAGGGCACCGTGCGGGAGATCTGGTCGATGTCGGCGAGGCTCACGTCGACGCCCGCCTCGACGGCCGCGGCGAGCAGGTGCAGCACGGTGTTCGTCGAGCCGCCCATCGCCACGTCCACGGCGAACGCGTTGCGGAACGCGGCCGCGGTGGCGATCGAGCGCGGCAGGACGGCCTCGTCGTCCTTCTCGTAGTAGCGCCGGGCCAGGTCGACGACGAGCCGGCCGGCCTCGACGAACAGCTCGCGGCGGGCGGCGGCGGTGGCGAGCGTGGAGCCGTTGCCCGGCAGCGACAGCCCGATCGCCTCGGTCAGGCAGTTCATCGAGTTCGCGGTGAACATGCCCGAGCAGGATCCGCAGGTGGGGCAGGCCGACCGCTCGATCGTGGCCAGCTGGTCGTCGGAGACGTCCGGGCTCACCGCCGCGGACATCGCGGTGATGAGGTCGAGCTTGGAACGGGCCGTGCCCTCCGAGATCACCGCGTTGCCGGACTCCATCGCCCCGCCGGAGACGAACACGGTCGGGATGTTGAGCCGCAGCGCCGCGAGCAGCATGCCCGGGGTGATCTTGTCGCAGTTGGAGATGCAGACCAGCGCGTCCGCGCAGTGCGCGTTGACCATGTACTCGACGCTGTCCGCGATGAGCTCCCGCGACGGCAGCGAGTAGAGCATCCCGCCGTGCCCCATCGCGATGCCGTCGTCGACGGCGATCGTGTTGAACTCGCGCGCGACCCCGCCGGACTCGGCCACCGCGCCGGCCACCAGCTCACCGAGGTGACGTAGGTGCACATGGCCCGGGACGAACTCGGTGAAGCTGTTCGCGACGGCGATGATCGGCTTGCCGAAGTCGTCGTCGGTCATGCCGGTCGCCCGCCACAGGGCGCGGGCACCGGCCATGTTCCGGCCGTGCGTGGTCGTGCGGGAGCGTAGAGCGGGCATCTCGACCTCGGGACATCACGTCGGCGTCGCCGCGGCGGAGCTCGCCGACGGCGGTTATCTGGTGATGAGTCGACGGTACGCCACACCGTCGGTGTGTCCCCGGCGCGGCCGCGCCCCGACTGGCCGTGGCGCCGCCCGCGTCGGGGAACGTGCCCGGTCAGGAACCCTGGTCGGGCTCGCGGGGCGGCGTGTCGTCCGGCGAGCCCGCCTCCGGCGGGTCGACGGGCGCCTTCCCCGGGGGCGGCGCGGCCCAGGGGTAGCCGGCGATCCGGCGGCCAGCGCCGGATCCAGAGCCGTCGCTCGGGCCCGGCTCGCCAGGGTCGCCCGGGCCGGGCCCGATGTTCTCCGCGCCGCGCGGGGCGCCTCCCGCCTGATCGCTGGCAGCGCCGCCCCACTGCGGCGGCTCCGCCAGCGGCCCCGCCCGGTTCGGCGTGGGCGGAGCCGGCAGCTCGTCGAAGTTCGGCGGGTAGTCCGGAATGGGCGGCAGATCCTCGAGTGGGGGCAGTTCTCCCGACGGATCCGGGTCAGACGGCCCGCCGCCCGACCCGGACGACCGGTCGAGGCCCGACGGCCCGGCGGTTGTCCCGGCGCCCTCTGTCGGCGTCGCCCGCCCAGACGGTGGCCCCGGCGGGGGACCGCCCGGGTCGACCGGCGGTTGCCCCGGCTGCCCGCCGGACGCCCCGGGTGGCGTCGGCTGGCCCGGACCACCCGGCTGGCCGGGCCGCGCTGGAGAGGCCTGGCCAGAATGCGCCTGCGGACCTGGGTAGGCGTGTGGCCCCGGCGGGACCGGTGGGCCCGGGTAGGCATGCGGTCCCGGATACTGCGGCTGGCCGGGATACTGCGGCTGGCCCGGATACTGCGGCTGGCCAGGGGGAGTCGGCTGGCCAGGATGGCCGGATGCGGTCGGCGCCCCAGGCTGGCCCACGTGTCCGGGATAGCCGGGGTGGCCAGGCTGGCCCGGATAGGCCGACTGGCCTGGGAAGGCCGACGCGACGGGGCCGCCGGGCATCGCGCCGGGGACCCAGCCTCCGGCCTGGTTCCAGCCACCGGCCTGCCCCTGGAGACCAGGCTGACCTGTCGCCGGGGGGATCTGGGAGTTCGGTGCCTGCCCGTCCCGGCTCGCCTGCGCCACCGTGCGGGTGCGTTTCGGGCGGCGGCGGCGCCACTGGTCCCGGATCACCCACACCAGGCCGAGTGACGCCATCGTGCCGGCGAACGGCCCGACCCATGCCCGGACGAGGAGCAGGTAGAAGGTCAGGACCGCGGTGAAGACGTAGCCGGTGACGAAGAACGCGAACGGCCGGATCCGGAACTGGCTGATCCTGTCCCGCAGCAGGATCGCCGGGAAGACCCAGATCAGGAAGCCGAAGAAGCTCGCCGCGACCGGGGCGATGAACAGGTATCCGAAGAACGCTTCCATGGTCAGGGGTCCAGGCGCTCGGTGCGGATCAGACCGGGTCGGGTCCGGGCGGGATGTCGACCCCGTGGGACACCGACGGTGGTTCGGCGAAGTAGGGGCCGAGCGCGGCGCGCCAGCGCACGAACCGCTCGGACTCCCGGAAGTTCTTCAGGTGGCTGTCCAGCGTGTCCCACTCGACGAGCAGCACGTAGCTCGACGACGATTCCACACCGCGGGTCAACCGCGCCGCACGGCATCCCGGCGTGCCCACCAGCTCCGCACGGATTCCCCGGTAGGCGGCCTCGAACTCGTCCTCGGTGCCGGGGCGCACCTCGAACCTGGCGATCTCCAGCACCGCCACGTCGATCCCGCCGCCGCTCGCGTCCTCACTCACCAGGCCGCCTCCTCGCTGGTTCGGGGGGCTCGTGCTGTTTCTCGGCCCGCCGCCGGGCCCCCGGCCGTGCGCAGCCCGTCCCCCGCCAGGCCACACGGTCGATGTGCCCAGTGTGTCACCGCCGGGCGGCGATCGGCGGCGGTGCCCGCGGATTGCGGGCCCCCCGTTTCGTGCGTCCGCGGTCAGTTCGCCATGTCGACGAAGCGGGAGTAGTGCCCCTGGAAGGCGACGGTGACGGTACCGGTCGGGCCGTTTCGGTGCTTGGCGATGATCAGGTCCGCCTCGCCGGCCCGCGCGGACTCCTTCTCCACGGCGTCCTCGCGATACAGCAGGATCACCGCGTCGGCGTCCTGCTCGAGGCTGCCGGACTCGCGCAGGTCCGAGACCTGGGGTCGTTTGTCGGCGCGCTGCTCGGAGGCCCGGTTGAGCTGCGAGATGGCGACCACCGGCACCTCCAGCTCCTTGGCCAGCAGCTTCAGCGACCGGGAGATCTCGCTGACCTCCTGCTGGCGACTCTCCACCTTCTTCGGTGACGACATGAGCTGCAGGTAGTCGAGGATCACGAGACGCAGCTGGTTGCGCTGCTTGAGCCGCCGGGCCTTCGCCCGGATCTCCATCATCGTCAGGTGCGGGCTGTCGTCGATGAACAGCGGCGCCTCCGCCACCTCGCCCATCCGCCGGGTCAGCCGCGACCAGTCGTCCTCGGAGAGCCGGCCGGTGCGGATGTTCTGCAGCGAGACCCGCGCCTCGGCCGACAGCAGCCGCATGGTGATCTCCATCCGGCTCATCTCCAGCGAGAAGATGACCGACGTCATCCCGTTCTTGATCGACGCCGCCCGCGCGAAGTCCAGTCCCAGCGTCGAGTTGTGCGTCGGGATGCACGAGATGCCCGCCAGGTACAGGTGGTCGGCGTTGTCCACTTCCACGCACCGGACGGGCACGGAGGCGATCGGCCGGACTGCGGTGATGTACCGGAGGCCCACGGTCGGGTGCCCCGTCGGCCGTAGCCGGTCGGCCTTGCGCGTGAGGCGGAAGACCTGCTCCTGGGGCGCGAAATTGATCATGTAGCAGGTTGAGCTGGCGGCGGAAGCGCCCTGCACCCGCTTCGTCGTCACGGACGCGCGGTATCCCAGAGAAAGGATGAGTTCGTGCGTGTCGCGGGCAAGACGTTCGTTGGTGACGGCGAACTGCACGGTCGTCCCGTTGGACGCCACCGTCCCATCCGTGTCCAGCAGACCTGCGAGGAGATCGCGCCGCTGCTGCTCATCGGCCCGCAGGTACTGAAGCGGAATGTGCTTGTCACCCAGCACGCCCAGCGTGCGCAACTGCGTCTGCAGCGTGCCGGACTCGGCGTGACAAGAGCCGCAGCGCGGGCCGTAGCTGGTCACACGCCCACCGCAGCCCACGCACGTCCGCGCAGGTAGCGGCTTCGCGAGGAACCGCAGCTTGCCCCCGCAGGACTGGCCACAGGTGCGCACATGCGGCATGCGGTTGGCGAAGGTGCGACCGCACACCATGCACGACCGCTCCTCCACGGCGGTCTGGCGAAGCCGCAGTGAGTACCGGTACTTCACCGTCGCGCTCGCCACGACGTCGTAGCCCCGGCTTCGGATCTCCGCAGGAATGTCCGGGTCGGCGGATGTCAGCTGGGCACAGCTCGAGGTCCCGTCGCCGAGCCAGGCGCCGAGCAGGTACGGATCGATCGGAAGGTTCACCGTGGGCAACGCGAACGGCCTGGCCACGCGAACGGCGTGGTTGTGGCGACGATCCGCGGTCGAGCAGTGGAGCGTGCGCGCGATCTCCTCCGTCGTCACGGGCCTGCCGCCCGCCGCGGTGCCAGGGCAGGACGTCCGCCCGGCGGCGACGCGACGATCCGCCCGGGTCTCGGTGACCCACTGGTGCTGTGCGTCGGCCACCAGCACGGAGCCGTCGGAGAACTCCACCTCGTAGCACGGGCGACCGACCATCACCTCGGTCGCCGCCACGACCCGGGTGGGCTGGCCGTCGGCACCGATGAGCCGGTCGCCGACGGCGACCCTGCCCATCGTCGTCCACCCTGTCGGCGTCGCCAGCGGAGTGTCGAGTGCGAGAGCCTTCCCGACGGCCGGGCGGGCGGCGACGATCCACAGCTGGCCGCCGTGCAGGCCGTTGGTGAGCTCGTCGAGGTCGGTGAAGCCGGTCGGCACGCCCGTCAGCGCGCCGTCGTGGCCCTCGATCGACTCGATCTCCTCGAGTGCCGGGTTGAGCAGGTCGCCGAGCGGGGCGTAGTCATCGTTCGTGCGCCGCTCGGTGACGTCGTAGACGGCGGCCTGCGCCCGGTCGACGACCTCGCTGACGTCCGGCGCGGCGCCGTAGGCGAGCTGGACGATGCGCGTCCCCGCCTCGGCGAGGCGACGCAGGATGGCCTTCTCGGCGACGATGTGGGCGTAGTAGCCGGCGTTCGCCGCGGTCGGCACGCTGGAGATGAGCGTGTGCAGGTATCCCGCGCCGCCCACCCGCTCCAGCGCGTCCCGGCGGCCGAGCTCGGCGGCCGCGCTGATCACGTCGGCCGGCTCGCCCCGCCCGTACAGGTCGCCGATGACCTCGAAGATGAGCCCATGGGCGGGCCGGTAGAAGTCCACCATCCGCAGGACCTCGACCACGTCGGCGATCGCGTCCTTGGACAGCAGCATGCCGCCGAGCACGCTCTGCTCGGCCGGCAGGTCGTGCGGCGGGGTGCGGTCGAACTCCTCGGCGCCCCCGACGCCACGCGAGATCTCGGTGACGCTCACGACGCACCTCCTGGCTGTCCCACGCGGTCTCGACCTACCGCGTGATCTGGCTGTCCCGCGATCCCAGTTTCGAACGCATGTTCGTACACGCCCGAGCGATCGTCAACGGGCCACGCCGCGGTGGACGCCGGCGACGCTCCCGGCACGTCGATTGGCTCCCCAGTTTGGAGGGTCCGACCCTACGGACCGGCAGCCACCCCCGCCAAGAAGTTATCCACAGGCCCTTGTGGAAAAGCTGTGGGTAACGGCCGAGAAGCTGGGGAGAAGCTAGGGACAGACGCGCACTACCTGTGGATAGTGCTGGCCTTACGGCGCGAGAACCGCGGGTTCCCAGAGCTCCGTTCGAGACGTCGCCTGTGGACAACGAGTCGAAGAAAAAACTTTTCGGCGACCTGCCGGGCGCGTAACGCGAACTCCCCCGGTCCCGCCACCGTGACGATGGGTGGGAGCCGGGGGAGTTCGTCGACCAGTCGGCGGCACGGAGCCCGGCGGATGGCCGGGCGCCGGGCCGCCACCGCGCTGGCCCGCGGTTTTTGCTACGCCTTGCGGACCTGGACCTTCAGCGACGCGGTCACCTCGGGGTGGAGGTGGACGGCCACCGTGTAGGCGCCGAGCGACTTGATCGGCGTGGTCAGCTCGACGCGGCGCCGGTCGAGCTCCGGACCGCCGGCGGCGGTGACGGCGTCGACGACATCGGCCGCCGTGACCGAGCCGAACAGCCGGCCTTCCTTGCCCGCGCGGCTGGCCAGCTCGACCTTGAGGCCGCCGAGCTGACCGGCGATCTCGTTGGCGTGGTCGAGGTCGCGCACCGCCCGGGCCGACCGGGCCCGCTTGATCTGCTCGACCTGGCGCTCCGCGCCCTTGGTCGCGAGGATCGCGTACTGGCGGGGCACCAGGTAGTTGCGCCCGTACCCGTTCGCGACCTCGACGATGTCACCCGGGCTACCGAGGCCGGGGACCTCCTGGGTCAGGATGAGCTTCATCGCGCCACCCCCTAGCGAGCCGAGGCGGTGTAGGGCAGCAGCGCCATCTCGCGGCTGTTCTTCACCGCCGTCGCCACGTCGCGCTGGTGCTGGCTGCAGTTGCCGCTGACCCGGCGGGCACGGATCTTGCCTCGGTCGGAGATGTACTTGCGCAGCAGCGACGTGTCCTTGAAGTCGATGTACTCGACCTTGTCCTTGCAGAAGACGCAAACCTTCTTCTTCGGCTTGCGCACGGCCGCCTTGGCCACGGATGTGCTCCTACCTCGTTGTGCCGTCCTCGATGACGACGACCGGCCGCTCAAAACGGAGGCTCGTCTGAGTAGCCACCGGCCGGCTGCTGCGACCAGGGGTCATCGTTGGGGGCGCCGCCGCCGTAGTTGCCGCCGGACGGCGCTCCGGCCGGGGCACCGGCCGGGGCACCGGCGGGCGCGCCGTAGCCGCCCCCACCACCGCTGTAGTTGCCGCCGCCGCCGGAACCGGAACCGCCGCCCCCGTTCCCGCCGCCGAAGCCGCCTCCGCCGCCGCCACGGGCGGCGCGGACGACCTTGGCGGTCGCATAACGCAGGCTCGGGCCGACCTCGTCGACGTCAAGCTCGATGACGGTGCGCTTCTCACCCTCGCGGGTCTCGAACGAACGCTGCTTGAGCCGGCCTGTGACGATGACCCTGGCTCCCTTCTGCAGGGACTCGGCGACGTTCTCCGCGGCCTGCCGCCAGACGGAGCAGCGCAGGAACAGCGCTTCGCCGTCCTTCCACTCGTTGCTCTGACGGTCGAGCGTGCGCGGAGTTGAGGCGACGGTGAAGCTCGCGACGGCCGCGCCGTTCGGCGTGAACCGCAGTTCAGGGTCGCCTGTCAGGTTGCCTACGACGGTGATGACAGTCTCACCGGCCATGGGCGCCCTCCCAGCTCTCGGCGGTCCGCGACGACGGGCGAACCGCCGTCAGCCCGGACCGGGTCATGCCGCCGCCCGGCGGCTCTGACGGGGCTTCTTCGGCTCGGGGAGCCGGATGACCTTCGTGCGCAGGACCGACTCGTTCAGGACGAGCTGCCGGTCGAGCTCGGCGACGATGGCCGGCTCCGCGTGCAGGTCGATGACCGCGTAGATGCCCTCGTGGTTCTTCGCGATCTCGTAGGCGAGCCGGCGGCGACCCCAGATGTCGACCTTCTCCACCACGCCGCCGCCCTGACGGACGACACCGAGGTACTGGTCGATGGACGGCGCGACGGTGCGTTCCTCGAGGTCAGCATCGAGGATCACCATGAGCTCGTAATGGCGTGCCAAGGGTGAACCCACCTCCTGTGGACTCAGGCGGCCACGGATCTTCCGTGACAGGAGGAACCGCGCTCCGGTCCTGCGCCGCCGCGAACGCGCTCGACGCCGACCACCCGGCTGGGGATCGTCCGCGAGCACATCCGGACGATCATCAGTACACTGCGCCCGACCGCGGCCAGGCCGACCGATCCCGGTGATCGATCAGCGGCTGACCAGCGACGAACACGTGCGCCGGCGCACGGCATGTCCCGGCGAGTCTACTCGATCCCGCCTCGGTCCCCGGGCGCGCCCACCGTCAGGACCACGCGCAGCCAGGCGGTGCCGACCCCGCCCAGCAGGACGAGATCCACCGTGACCAGCAGGCCCCGCAGATGCCGGGACGGTGCCGGATCGGCCAGTGCCAGCCCGAGCAGCACGCAGGCCAGTGCGAGCGCGCCCGCCGTCAGCAGCGGGGCGACGCCCCGCGGCCCGGACCTCGGCGCTCCGTCCCCACCGCGGGCCCCCGCCGCGTCCCCGGCCCTCACCGCATCGTCCTCCACCGTCACCGTCACCGTCAGCTCAGTCGACCCACTGCCCCTGGGTGAAGGCGACGACGAACGCCGCCATCACCGGCGCGCACAGACAGACATACACCGGTGCCACCCAGGATCGGCGCGCCGCCACCCGGGCGAACAGCAGGTACAGCGGGAAGGCGACCAGGATTGCGCGGATGCCCGAGGCGTAGTAGTTCGTGCAGGCCATGATCGTGGTCATCACACCGACGAAGGTCGCCTCTCCCCAGCGCCTGCCCACCAGCAGGGCGATCGTCAGCGCCACCCCCACGACCACCGCGAGCAGTTCGCCGCGAAAGAACCAGACGAAGGTCGACGCCCCGTTGCCGTCCGTCGCCGACGACCAGGTGGCCGCCCACCCGGACCAGGGCCAGTCCGTCCAGCGGTGCCAGCCGTCGTGCATCGCGTCCGTGTACGCGCCCCAGCCGCCCGTGCGCACCCGCAGATAGCAGAGATAGGCGACGACGGGGATCGGCGGCAGGGCCAGCGACAGCGCCGGCCATGCGACGACGGGTCGCCCCGCGGCCCGCCGGCCCACCACGTACTGCACGGCCAGCGCCACCCCGAAGGCGACGCCGCTGATCCGCGCGGAGGCGGCGCCCGCGCCGAGCAGGCCGGCGAGCCACCAGCGCTGCCGGCGCGCGGCGAGCCAGGACGCTGTCGCGAACGCCAGGAACACTCCCTCGGAGTAGGCGGCGAACAGGAACACCGCGTAGGGGAAGCAGATCAGGCCGACGACGGCGACCCGGGCATCGCGCTCCCCGACCTCGTCCGCCGCGAGCTGCCACAGGGCGGCCACGGTGACCACGCCGGCGAGCAGGGAGACGACAAGACCGGCGGCGATCCAGTCCCGGACGACCAGATGGGCGAGCCTGATCGCGATCGGCAGTCCGGGGAAGTCGACCTCGGTCCGGTCCGCGTACGCGGGGGACAGGTAGCCGTACCGGGCGACCTTGGTGAACAGCCCGACATCCCACCGGTCCCACAGCGTGCGCAGGCCCGGCGCGGACCGGGCCGGCCCGGTGGTCAGCGCGCGGGCGGCGGCCAGCGACAGCAGCGCCACCGCCACCCGGCTGCCCAGCCACAGCGGCAGCGTCGCCCGCACGGGCGTGGGCAGCAGCGCCCACCAGGAACGCGCCCGGCCCGCGAGGTCGGATCCGCCGGCGCCGCCGGGATCCGACGCCCGCGACCGCGCGCGGTGCGTCGCGACGGGCGTCGAGCCCGGTCCGGCCGTCGGCTCGGGGATCGCCGGGCTATCCACCGGCGGATCCGTCTCCCGCCGCCGGTGCGCCAGGTCCGTCGCCGTTCTGGTTGCGCGGTCGGAACAGCGCACCCGGTTCGATCGGCGTGAACGTCGGCCGACCGTCCTGCTCGGTTCCAGCTCCGGACCCGGCTCCGGCGTCCTTCGCCGCCCCGGCGCCCTTCGCCTCACTGGTCGCCATGGAGGCGCCGACCAGGAGCGCGCCGGTGTTGGCGGGAAGCTCGTCGTCGCCGCGGGCCCTGGTCGTCCGCCCGCGCCAGCCGCCACGCACGTCGGGTGCGTGGTCCAGGATGCCGCCGGCCGGGTCGTCGATCACGGTCGGGTCGAGGCCGGCGTCCGGCCGGTCCGCGGCCAGCAGGTCGGCGTCGGTGCGGGCGCCGGTGGTGCGGACCACGTCGGCCCGGGGATGCAGGATCTCGCGCACGACGAAGCCGGCCATGACGAGCAGCACGAGGTCGCGCAGGGTCACGGCGCTGACGAACCAGCCCCGGTCGATCCCCCGGCGCCCCTGGGTGTCGTTGAAGATGAAGTGCATGAAGCGGGTGAACAGCACCCACGCCTCGCACAGCTGCCAGAGCAGGAACAGCCGCCAGCGCGGGCGGGCGAGCGCCACCAGCGGCAGCAGCCAGATCGTGTACTGCGGCGAGAACACCTTGTTACTCAGCAGGAACGCCACGACCAGCAGGAACAGCACCTGCGGCAGGCGTGGCCGGCGCGGGGCGAACCAGGTCAGCAGGCCGATGCCGATCACCGCGACCACGAGGGTCGCGCCGGTGATGACGTTCAGCGTGCCGACGGGCAGGCCATGGTCCCGGATGCCCTGCAGCACCAGCGGCACCGCCACGGCGACGGTGCCGAAGACGGCGGCGGCCAGGGCGACGGCGAGGCGGCGGGTGTCGGGGCGGTGCACGATGAGCGCGGCCGCCGCCGCGACGACGACCGCCGCGGTCACCAGGCAGATCACCAGATGCGTCGGCCCGAACCAGGCCGGGTCGTGCCGCTCGGCGAGCCAGGTCGCGCCGAAGGCGATCGAGTCCCAGTCGGCGCCGCGATCGGAGTTGAGATCGACGAAGCGCGCGACGGCGTTACGGGCGCCGTCCGGGCCGCCGCCGAGCAGCCGCAGCCAGTCGCCGCCGTGCCAGAAGGTCACCCAGATGCTGTTGCCGGCACGGTTGTTCTGCTCGTCGAAGTAGCCGGCGACCAGCCACAGCGGCACGATCACCACGACGATGGTGACGGCTGCCGCGGCCACCGCCTTCGCCCATTCCCGCAGCTTCCCGGCGCGCAGGCAGAGAAAGCCGATCCCCACCAGGAACAGCACCGGGTAGAGCTTGGTGAGAATGCCGAGGCCGAGCAGCACTCCGGCCAGCCGTGGCGCCCGGCGGGACCAGGCCAGCAGACCGGCGGCCGCGAACGCGACCGCGATGATGTCCCAGTTCGTCAGCAGGTGCAACGCCAGCGCGGGGGCGAGCGCGAACAGCGCGGCGTCCCAGACCCGCCGGCGCCCGGCGGTCAGTGCCGTGCAGGCCACGGCGACGCACGCGGCCAGCGTGAACAGCAGCGCGGTCAGGTCGTAGAAGACGGCCGAACGCCGGTCCATCGTGTAGTGGTCGAAGACGCGCTGGCCGTTGTCGTCGCGGTAGACGGCCCGCGGGCCGGAGGCGAGCCCCGCCGGCCAGGAGATGAGCTGCATGGCCGCGCCGATCAGCGGCGGGTACTCCGTCGGGTAGTCCAGGTAGGGGATCTTGCCGTCGACCAGCCCCTCCTGGCTGTAGAGAGCGACCACGTCGGAGTAGCACAGGGCGCTGTACTGGTGCTCGTGCGCCCAGTTCCGGGTGTCGCGGCAGCTGGCCTTCTGCGCGTAGCCGAGCACGCAGACGAGGATGACGAAGGCCATCAGCACCCGCAGTGGCGTCAGCCACCCGCGGCCGGTCGCGGCGGCGGCGTGCCCGCCCGGCGGCCCGCCGATGAGCTGGCTCGCGCCCGCGACGACCGGGTCCTCCCGGGCCGGGCTGACGCGGGCGGGAGACGCCGGTGTCGTGGCCATGCCGGCCATTCTCACCCACGGCCTGGACGGATCGGCTCACCAGCGTCCCGATCGGCCGCGGGCGGGCGCCGGCCGTGCGGGCGCACGCCAGCGGCGACAGCCCCCCGGCGCGCGGCCCACGGGTCGGTTCCGGTCACCTGGATCCGGGTCATGACGGTGCGGTGGGGCCGGTGGACGGGCCTCCCCTGGCCCCGGTGGGCTCGGGCTGGCGGGGACTCATGGTGACGACACCCTGGCCAGCCGAGCTCCGCTGGGCGGTCGGCCCACCGGTCATCCGAAAGGGTCGACGATGATCCCGCCGCCGCCACCACCACCGCCACCGCCACCACCTGGCCTGGCCGGCCGGTTCTGTCGGCCCTGCCCCGGTTGCGTCTGCTGCTGCGGGGCCTGGCCGCCGCCGTTCGTGCCGCCGTTGTTGAACAGGTCACCCAGTAGGTCGGTGCCTGTACTCGGTCCCGGGCTCGGTGTCATCGAGTCGGTCGGCGCCGGCGCCGGTTCGTTGTCCTGGACGAGGCCACCGAAGGCCGGCGGGTCGAACGTGGACTTCGGCACGCCCTGCAACGCGGCGTCCATGAAGGCCTTCCAGATCCTGGCCGGATAGGTACCGCCGTAGACGCCACGTTCCGCGCCCGGAATTCCGGTGAGCAGTTCGTCGCGGCCTCCGTTGCCCATGTACATGTTCACGCAGGAGGACAGTTCCTTGGTGTACCCGCAGAACCAGGCGGAGCGGAAGGAGGTGGATGTGCCTGTCTTGCCCGCCGCCACGCGGCCGCCGGCGAGCGCCGCCTTCGTGCCGGTCCCGGACGGATCGGTGATCACGCTCTGCAGGGCGTACGTCGCGTCGCGGGCCACCGTCGTGGGGATGACCTGCTTGGCGTCCGCCTGACCGGAGTAGATGACCTGCCCGGTGCCGTCGATGACCTTGTCGACCATGTGCGGCTTGGCCCGCACGCCGTTGCCCGCCAGCGTCGCGTACACCGCCGTCATGTCGATGGCCCGGACCGGGTCCTTGCCCAGCGTCACCCCGGCCTCGACCGGAATGGCCGGCTTGTCGCGGATCCCGAGTTTGTGCGCCATGTCGATGACGTTCTGGACGCCGATGTTCTGGCCGAGCGGAACGTACACGGTGTTGATCGAGCCCGCGGTGGCCTTGATCAGGTTCATGTAGCCGAGGTCGCCCACGTCGCCCTCGTCGTTACCCACCACGTAGTTGCCCGGCAGGGTGATCTTCTCAGGGGCCGCGAAGGTCGATTTCAGGTTGATGTTCTTCTCGAGCGCGGCGACCAGCGTGATCGTCTTGAAGGTGGACGCCGACTGCACCTGCGCCTGCGCGACGCTGTCCAGATACTGCTCGTGGCCCTGCGCGTCCTTGCCGTAGGACGTCCCGCCGTACCAGGCGAGTATTCGCCCGGTCCCGGGTTCGACCGCCGACAGGCCGGTCCGCAGCGCGGGCACCGCGGCGTAGGCGGTGCTCAGCACGTTCGTCACCGCCTCGTAGGCGGCCATCTGCCGGCCCTTGTCGATCGTCGTGACGATGCGCAGACCACCACGGTTGATCTGGTCCTCGGTGATCCCGTCCGCGATCAGTTCGCGTTTCACCTCGTCGCGGATGTAGGCGACCTGGGCGGAGGAGGTGGTGGGATCGTCCACCTTGGCGACCACGGGCGGCGGCTGCTCGCTGGTGATGGACGCCGGCGCCCAGCCCTCCTCGGCCATCGTGGCGACCACCTCGTGCCAGCGGTTGGCCGCCGGCTTCGGATTCTTCGCCGGGTCGAGATAGTTGGGTGATCGGATCAGGCCGGCGATCACCGCGCCCTGCTGGGCTGTGAGCTTCGCCGCGGTCGTGTTGAAGTACGTCTTGGCCGCCGCCTCGATGCCGTAGGCGCCGCGGCCGAAGTAGATGGTGTTCAGGTAGTACTCCAGGATCTGGTCCTTGGAGTACTTCCGGTCCAGCTTCACCGCGAGC
This sequence comes from Frankia sp. RB5, assembly GCF_059816245.1. NCBI lineage: Bacteria > Bacillati > Actinomycetota > Actinomycetes > Frankiales > Frankiaceae > Frankia > Frankia sp. RB5. The sequence goes on along the minus strand of NZ_JCBATA010000001.1, from coordinate 117,891 downwards.
ACGATCTCCCGCATCTTGCGGGTGAACGTCCGCTCCTGGGTCAGGTAGGCGTTCTTCGCGTACTGCTGGGTGATCGTCGAACCACCCTGCAGATCACCGCCGGTGAGGTTGACGTAGAGGGCCCGCGCGATGCCCTTCGGTGAGATGCCGGGCTCGTGGTAGAAGTTCTTGTCCTCGGCCGCGAGCGCCGCGTGCTGCATCTCCTTGGACACCTGCGCCAGGGGCACGTCGGTGCGGTTCACCGTGCCGATGCGGGCGAGCTCGTCGCCGGTGTCCTGGTTCCCGCCGGACGGCGGGCCGTAGAAGATGATCGACGTCTGGTCGGTCCTGACCTGGCCCGGCAGCGGCACCCGGGTCGCCGCGTAGATCACGGCGATGCCGGCGACGAACAGCAGGATCGACGAGAACACGCCGGCCAGCACCAGGCGGCGCAGCCACCGCGGCCGGCGGCGCCACCACATGGGCCCACGGGTGCCCTGGCCAGGCCGCGCGGCCCGACCACCGCCGCCACCGCGTCGCCGCGGACCAGCCGGGTCGTCCGGATCGCCGAGGCCGCCCACCGCCGCCCGCGACGTGCGCGACGGCGCGTTCCTGCCCGGACCGCTCCGGCCCGGACCGCTTCGGCCGGGAGCCGGCTGCCGCGAGGCGGCCCGCCCCCCGGTGCCCGGGTACCCGTCGGCGGCCTCCCGCTCGCCGACCCGCAACGCCATCCGCTCGGTGGCCTGGGTCGGCCGGTCGCGGCGGCGGCCCGCGACACGGCGCGTGGGGGTGACGGTCGTCATCCCGGCGGCGCCCGCCGCGTCCACGCCGTTCGCGTCGTCCCCGGGGCTCACCTTCCGGTAGACGGTCGAGTCGGCGGTGCGCTCGCTGATGTCGACCCGGCGCAGCGCTGCCTGGTCGACCGTGTCGTAGAGGGTGTTCACCCCAGCCGCCGTGCCGGCGCGGCCACCGCTCCCGTTCGTCCCGCCCGGGCGGGACGGCTTGTCCAGCCGGCTCTGGCCGCCGGCGGTCCGCGCCGCTCCCGTCGCGCCGCGATCGGAGATCCCTCGACGCGGTCCGGTCCGGCCGCGGCGAGGCCCTGTCCGCGGGATGATCTCGGTGCCGGGACCGCCGTCATCGACGGACTCGCGTGCACCACGCGCCGGTCGCTCTGCGGTGCCCGAGCGGTCGGCACCGCCGGGACGACCGGCAGCGGCCGGTGGGTGATCGGCGGTTCCGGGCCGGCCGGTGACCCCAGGACGGTCAGCAACTCCAGGACGGTCAGCGACTCCCGGACGGTCAGCGCCCTCGGGCCGCCGGCCCGTGCCGGAACCAACCCGGGTGGCGGCGGGATCGTCCCGTGCCGGGAATGCCGACGGGGAGACCGCGGGCCGGCTCGCGCCGCGCGCGGCGACGGGCACCGCCTGGGCCGTGCCGGCCACGGCCCGGGTGGCGCCGGGATCAGTGCCACGCCCGGCGAACGTCGCCGAACGCCCCGCCCCACGGTCCGACACACCGTTCGACGCGGAGGGCACCCCGGCCCCACCGACCGGCTCCGCACGCTGTGCGCCGCGGGACACGGTCCTGCCACGGTCTGGCACCGCGGCGGCGCCGGAACCGCTGCGGCCACTCGCGGCGGCGCTGTCGAGCGAGCCGCGGTCCGGTACCCAGCCGGTGGTCGCCACGGGCGCGGCCTGCTCACCGGCGGCGAGCCGAGGCACGCTCTGCTCCCGCGCGCCCACCCCGGTGCCAGGGGCCGCGGACCGGGTGGCGGCCGCTGCCGGGCCCGAGGCGGGCGGCACCAGCGCCCCCCGCGTCCCACCGGCGGGAACGGCCCGAGCAGCCGGTGGCACGAGCGCCGTGCGCTCACCGCGCGGCTGGGCCGCCCGCGGCGACGCGGCGCCGCCGGCGGGGACGGGCCGGCCGGAACCGGACGCGTGCTCCCGCGCCGCGGGAACCGCCTGGTCGGCCGAGTCACTCCCGGCGCGCTCGGAGGTCGCGCCACCGGGACGACCGGGCTCGGGCCGTCCTCGGTCCGAACCGCCCCGGTAGGCGCTCTGGTCGTAGGGAGAGCTCACCAACCGCTCCATCCGTCGCTGTGGGACTCCCCGGTCACCGATCCGCCACAGGGGACGGGCCGGCACCCCCAACCGCAACCGAAGGTCCGATCCCCACTGCCCGGGTTCCGTCGGGACCCGGGCGCGTGGAACGCCGGCGACGGCCCGCCCGGACCGCGGCCCGGCCGGTCGACCAGGCCACGCCCGCCCGTCTGGCCGCCGCTGACGAGGCCACGGCATCGGACCACACGCGGCTCGTGCCACGCCTGGACACGCCGTGAAACCCACATGGCAGACCAGGATCTCACGCCAGATTCCGCCCGCTCACGCAGGGCGCCCCCGACCACTGTGTCGCGGGGAACGGCCGGGCGTGGCGACCCGGCGCCCGGCGCACTGGGCGGGCCGGATCAGGTGTCGGCGGCCCGGCGCCGGGACTGCTTCACCCTCGGCTCGCCGGTGCCGATCACGTAGGAGGAGATGAGGTGGTTCCACCCACAGGGGCGGCACACCTCCACCACGTAGACCCGCAACTCGCTGTACCTGGCCGCGAGTGCCGGCAGTTCCCGCGTCGCCCGCACCCGGCCCGAGCTTTCGCCCAGCTCGTCGCCGTAGGTGTAGGTGACGTGGATCAGGGGAGCGTCGCCGCGGCAGACCGGGCAGCGCTTCGTCGTCGGCTCGCCGTGGTACTTCGCGGCGCGCAGCAGGTAGGGATGCGCATCGCACACGTCGAGCGACGACACCCGCCCCGCGAAGAGGTCCGCGAGCGTCGCCCGGCGGGCAAGCGCGTAGTCGATGACCGACCGCGAACGCATGTCTCAACGGTACGCCGCGGGCGTGGCCCGGGCAGGATCTCAGGACAGATGCCCATCCACAGGGACCATCCACGGCAGATCCGGCGAGGAGGGCCAGCCACGCCCGGCTCCTGGCCCCGCCGCGCCGCCCCGGTGAGGCTTCGGCGTCGACCTCACCATCCGCGACCTGGCCGAGCTCCTGACCCACACCGCCCTGTGAGGTGGGCGACAGCGCGATGTGCTCCGCCCGCGGCCCCGGCGGCCTGGGCGCGGCCCACATTCGGCCACGCCCGCAGGGCGAGGACACGCCCCGCGCCGGGCGCCGATCAGGCCGGTGAGCAGAGGGTTCCCGCCGGCGCGGCGATCAGGCGGCCAGCCCCCGGCTCCGCCCGGCCCGGTCCGAACCGATCGCCCGACGCGCTGCCCGAACGCGCCCGAACGGCCGCGCTACGCGTCCCTACGTCATCTTCCGGTCGCCGGTTGGTCATTTCTGGTTGCGGCGCTCGTCCCAGGACGTCTATCCTCGATGTATCGCTTCGATATGTCGCGGCGCCAGTATCGACCGACACTCCCGTCGGGACCTCCCGGTCCGGGTGAGTCGGCGCTCGGCAACGACAGGTGGAGGCGACGGCGTGCAGGCAGCGCGTCCGCGGGCTCGACGACCTCGACGACGAGGCCGAGGCAGGCCAGGCGGCGCGGCGCGGGCGCGTCGACCGCGGGTCATGCCGGCCCGCGTCCGGGCACGGTCGGTCAGCGGAGGAGGGTGGGTCATGCTCGAGCTGGCGGTCCTGGCTCTGCTCTCCGAGAGCCCGATGCACGGCTACGAGCTGCGCAAACGGCTTGCCGCGGTGCTCGGCGCGTTCCACCGGTTCAGCTATGGGTCGCTCTACCCCTGCCTGCGCCGGCTCGCGGAGGCCGGGTACGTGACCGCGGGCGACGCGGGTTCCGCGACCCGGCTCGGCGGGCGCAGCAGGGTGGTCTACACCCTCACCGGCGAGGGCAAGGAGAAGCTCGCCGAGCTGCTGGGCGAGGGTGGTCCGTCCTCCTGGGAGGACGAGATGTTCGGCGTGCGGTTCGCCTTCTTCGCGAAGACGGACGCCGCTGTGCGCCTGCGCATTCTCGAGGGGCGCCGGGTCCGGCTCGAGGAGCGCCGGGAGAAGGTCCGGTCGGCTCTGACCCGGACCGTCGAACGGTTCGACACCTACACCCTTGAGCTGCAACGTCATGGCCTGGAGTCGGTGGAGCGCGAGGTCCGGTGGCTCAACGAGCTGATCGAGACCGAACGCGCCGCCGTCCCCGCGTCCGTGCCGAGCCCACAGTTGTCCACAGCATCCACAGGGTTGTCCACAGCTTCGTCCACAGGATCGGATCCATCCACCGGATCTGACGCGGCTGTTGGAACGGAGCCGGGTCTGTCCGTCACCGCGTCCGCGCCCCCCGGCGGCGGCACCGCGGCCGGGGGGCGCCCGGGCCGAGCGGGGCGTCGCGACGCGCGCGCGTCCTCGTCCCGCCGTACCACGCGTTCCCCAGACGGCACGCACGACGGCGATGACGGCGGCGCGCGGGACCGGAACGGACGTTCATCGGCCCAGACGGGCCCGGATCTCGACGGCGAGATCCCGGCCGACGGGTGAACACCACTCCGTAGCGGGTCGCCTGTACCCGGTCGACCGACCGGCCTGGCGGCACCGCGCCGGAGCGGCATGCCCACAGCTGTATGCCCAGATATTTCCCACTTCCATAGAACACTCGCACCTAAGGAGCAGACCGTCATGGGTTCGGTACGTGTCGCCATCGTGGGCGTGGGTAACTGCGCCACCTCGCTGGTCCAGGGGGTCGAGTACTACCGCGACGCCGACCCGTCGGCGCAGGTCCCCGGCCTGATGCACGTGCAGCTCGGCGACTACCACGTGTCCGACCTGACCTTCGTCGCCGCCTTCGACGTGGACGCCAAGAAGGTCGGCCGCGACCTGTCCGAGGCCATCGTCGCCAGCGAGAACAACACCATCAAGATCGCTGACGTCCCGCCGCTCGGCGTCACCGTCTCCCGCGGTCACACCCTCGACGGCCTCGGCCGGTACTACCGGGAGACCATCGAGGAGTCCGACGAGGCGCCGGTCGACGTGGTCGCCACGCTGCGCGAGTCGGGCGCCGACGTGCTGGTCTGCTACCTGCCGGTGGGTTCCGAGGACGCCGCCAAGTTCTACGCGCAGTGCGCCATCGACGCCGGCGTCGCGTTCATCAACTGCCTGCCGGTGTTCATCGCCGGGGTTCCCGAGTGGGCGGAGAAGTTCCGCGCCGCGGGCGTGCCGATCGTCGGCGACGACATCAAGTCGCAGGTCGGCGCCACCATCACCCACCGCGTGCTGGCGAAGCTGTTCGAGGACCGCGGCGTGATCCTCGACCGCACGATGCAGCTCAACGTCGGCGGCAACATGGACTTCAAGAACATGCTCGAGCGCGAGCGCCTGGAGTCCAAGAAGATCTCCAAGACGCAGGCCGTGACCTCGCAGGTCTCCCACGACCTCGGCAAGGACAACGTGCACATCGGGCCGTCCGACTACGTCGCCTGGCTCGACGACCGCAAGTGGGCCTACGTGCGGCTCGAGGGTCGCGCGTTCGGCGACGTGCCGCTGAACCTGGAGTACAAGCTCGAGGTCTGGGACTCCCCGAACAGCGCCGGCGTCGTCATCGACGCGGTGCGCTGCGCCAAGATCGCCCTCGACCGGGGCGTCGGCGGGCCGATCCTGTCCGCGTCGTCCTACTTCATGAAGTCGCCGCCGGAGCAGTACCGCGACAACGAGGCCAGCGACAAGGTCGAGGCCTTCATCCGCGGCGAGGCCTGAGCACCTCCGCGGCGAGGCCGACCCGCATCGCGGGAAGGCCTGACCGACCGCGTCCGGGCGCCTGCGCGCCCGCGGCGGGATCCTGATCGCGCCTGCCACCGTCGTCTCTCGCCTCCACGCGGGGACGACGGTGGCGGGGACGATGCCCGCCGGGTTCGGCCATCTGGAGGGGGCGGTCGAACCCGGCGGGCATCGGCGTGTTCTTCCCCGTGACGTTCATCCGGCCGGTGCCCGGGATCCGATCGTCGAGCCCTAGGCTGACAGGCGTGGCACGGTCGGCGAATCCAGGCTCGGCGAACCTCCGTGAGCTGCTGGGCGGCCGCGGGTTCCGGCGGCTGTACGCGGCGCGGCTCACCTCCCAGGCCGCCGACGGCGTCTTCCAGGCGAGCCTGGTCAGCTACGTGCTGTTCTCCCCGGAACGCGCCACGTCCGCGGGGGCGTTGGCCGCCTCCCTCGCCGTCGTCGTGCTGCCCTTCAGCGTGATCGGCCCGTTCGCCGGCATCGTGCTCGACCGGGCGTCCCGCCAACGCATCCTGATGATCTGCTCACTGGTTCGGATGGCGCTGATGGCGATCCTCGTCGTGCTCATCGCCGCCGGCCGGACCGGCGTCGACTTCTACGCGGTGTCCCTCGCCTCCGTGAGCGTGAACCGCTTCGTCCTGTCGGCGCTGTCCGCCGGGCTGCCGATGGTCGTGGACGTCGATCGGCTGGTGTCCGCGAACGCGCTGTCGGTGACCTCCGGCACGGTCGCGACGCTGCTCGGCGCCGGTCTCGGCAGCGGAGTGCGGGGCCTCGCCGGCGGCGACGACTCGGCGGTCGCGCTGGTCGCGGGCCTGGCCGCCCTCGCCTACGGGCTCGCGGCCGCGACCGCCGCCCGTTCGGGCCGGGCGGACTTCGGCCCGCTCGTCACGGTGCCCTGGCAGGGTGTCTGGCAGCAGACCTCGCAGGTCGTCGCGGACATGGTGGACGGCGCCCGCTACCTCGCCGGCCATGGGCCGGCGCGGCGCGCCCTCACCGCGCTGACGACCTCGCGCGCCGCCTACGGGCTGGTCCTCGTGATGACCGTGCTGCTGTACCGCAACCACTTCACCGGACGCACCGGCGGTCTGTCGGGTCTCGCGGCGGTGGTGGCGGCCAGCGGCATCGGCACCATCAGCGCCGCGGTGGTGACCCCGCGGGCCACGCGGCGGATGTCGAAGCCGACCTGGCTGGCGCTGGTGCTGGTCTTCGGCGGCGTCGTCGAGGTCGTGTTCGGGCTGCCGTTCTCCGCCATCCTGCTGGTCGTCGCCGGGGCACTGATCGGGTTCTCCGCCCAGGCCAGCAAGATCTGCGTGGACACGATCGTCCAGGAGCAGACCGACGACGCCTACCGCGGCCGCGCCTTCTCGCTCTACGACCTGCTGTTCAACGTCGCCTTCGTGGCCGCCGCCGCGGTCGCCGCGGTGATCCTGCCGGACGACGGCCGCTCGGCCACGGTGGTCGTGGTCGCCGGCGCGGGCTACGCGCTCGCGGGGCTCCTCTACTACCGTGCCGCGCGGCGCCATCCCGAGGACCGGATGGCCCCGGCGATCCGACCCACCACCGACGGCCCCGGCCGCGTCAACGACCCGGCTGGCGTCGGTGCGAGTCCCACTCCGGCTGACCCCGCCGGGCCGGCGCCCGCGCCCATCGGGCCGGCAGCCGGTCCGGTCGGGCCCGCCATCCCGGCAGGCCCGACCGGACGGCCGGGCCCGCTGGCCTGAGCAGCCCCCGCTGGCCTGAGCCGGCCCGGATCTGAGCGGGCCCGGCCGCCGGCCGCGTCTCACTCGCCCGGAATCGGCACCTCGTGTTCCCGGGCCCAGCGCATCAGCTCCGCCTCGGCGGCCTCGCGCCCGACGAGCCCGCACTCGAACCGGAACTCGAGCATGTGCGCGCGGGCCTGACCCACCAGTCGGGACGGGCTCAGGCCGAGCAGCGCCATGATGTCGTCCCCGGACAGCTCCGGCCGGATCGACGCGATCTCCTCGCTGGCGGCGAGGTCGGCGATCCGTTCCTCAAGCGAGTCGTAGGTCCGGGCCAGCATGGCGGCCTTGCGCTTGTTGCGGGTCGTGCAGTCGGAGCGGACAAGCTTGTGCAGCCGGGACAGCTGCGGACCGGCGTCGTGCACGTAGCGGCGCACGGCGGCGTCGGTCCACTCGCCGCTGCCGTAGCCGTGGAAGCGCAGGTGCAGGAAGACCAGCTGGCAGATGGCGTCGGTGACGTCCTTGGGGAAGTGCAGCGCGGCCAGCCGGCGCCGCGTCATGTCCCGGCCGACGACCTCGTGGTGGTGGAAGGACACCCGGCCGCCGGGGATGTGCCGGCGGGTGCGCGGCTTGCCGATGTCGTGTAGCAGCGCGGCCCAGCGCAGCACCTCGTCCGGCGCGCCCGGCTCCTCGAGCGCGATCGCCTGGCGCAGCACGGTCATCGTGTGCGCGTACACGTCCTTGTGCTGGTGGTGCTCGTCGATCTCCATCCGCATCGCCGCCACCTCGGGCAGGACGATCTCGGCGACACCGATCTCGACGAGCCGCTCCAGGCCGGCCGCCGGCTCGGGCGCGAGCATGAGTTTGCGCAGCTCGTCCCGGACGCGCTCGGGGGAGACGATGGCGAGCCGGTCGGCGCGCGAACGCATCGCCGCGACCAGCTCCGGCACCGGGACCAGGCCGAGGGTCGCCTCGAACCGGGCGGCACGCAGGATCCGCAGCGGATCGTCGTCGAAGGACGCCTCGGGGGAGGCCGGCGTGCGCAGCACGCCCCGCGCGAGGTCGGCCATGCCGCCGAACAGGTCGACGAAGTCGTGGCCGGGGACCGACACCGCCATCGCGTTCACGGTGAAGTCGCGGCGGGACAGGTCCGCCTCGAGACTCTCGCCGTAGGTGACCGCAGGGTTGCGGGAACGCCGGTCATACGCCTCACTGCGGTAGGTGGTGATCTCGAACCGCAGGCCGCGGCGTGCGAGCCCCACGGTGCCGAACGCGATGCCGGCCTCCCAGGTGGCCTCCGCCCATCCCCTGGTGATCTCCAGGACGCGCTCGGGCCGGGCATCCGTGGCGAAGTCGAGGTCCGCGGCGGGACCGGGCGCGGCCCGGCCGAGCAGGGAGTCGCGCACCGAGCCCCCGACGAGATGCAGCCGATGGCCGTGCTCGGCGAAGACACGGCCGAGATCGTCGGCGGCCGGCGGCACCCTGAGCAGTTCACTCACCACCCGTTCGGCCGAGTCGCGCGGGTTGTCCAGACTGATCACTGACACACCTTCAGGTTACGGGGTTCGGCGCGGTGATCCGGGCCACGAACACCTCCTGTGGACAGGCAGGGCATGTGCTCTCCGGCAGCCCGGTTATCCACCGCCGGAAGCACCGCAACCGGGAGGTTCCGGGCACTCGGCCCGGGCCGCGGGCGCCGTGCTCGTACGATCAACCCATGCCTTCGCCGACCCCTCCCAGCGGCCGCGCGCGGCTGCGCAGGGTCGAGGAGACGTCGGCGGGCGGCCTCATCCTCGACCATCGCTCCGCGGACGCCTCGGCCGCGCTGATCGGCCGCCGGGACCGGCACGGCCGGCTGCTGTGGTCGCTGCCGAAGGGCCACGTCGAGGAGGGGGAGACCGCGGCGCAGGCCGCCGTGCGCGAGGTCACGGAGGAGACCGGGCTGACCGGGCGGATACTCGGCCGGCTGGGCACCATCGACTTCTGGTTCGTCGCCGGGGGGGCACGCATCCACAAGACGGTGCACCATTTCCTGCTCCTGCGTCGCGCCGGCACCCTTTCGGACGACGACATCGAGGTGGACGCCGTGGCCTGGGTGCCGCTGGCGGAGGTTGCGGACCGCCTCGCCTATGTCGACGAGCGGCGGTTGCTCGACGAGGTGCCGATCGTGCTGGCCGCGACCGCATGACGGCGGCCCCGCGGCCCCCGCGCGCGGCGCGGGCGGGCCGGCGCGCCGTGATCGCCCTGACCATGCTGGTCGGGCTGATGGCGACGGTGGCCGGCGGTCCGGCGGCCACCGCGGCGCCCGTCGGACGGGTCGTAGAGCCGGTGGCGCGGCACGATTCATCCACAGGATCACCACGGTCATCCACAAGTTCATCCACAGACGAATCGGGCAATTCACCATCTACTTCGACCGGAACGGCTGGTTCATCCACCGGTTCCGGCAACCCCGTCACGGTCACGCTCGCCGAGGTGAACCCGCCGACCGCCGGCTCGTCCACCATCTCGGTGCGGGGGACGCTGTCCGCCACGGTGGCCGGGCCGTTGACCGGTCTGCAGCTCAGCCTGGAGGTCGGCGACGCTCCCATCACCTCTCGCGAACGGCTCGCGACCTTCGCGACCAACACGGCCGCCGCGCGGGCGCTGACCTACCGCCCACTCTCGCTCACCGGCGGCGTGCGCGCCCAGCCGCTGACCACCGCGCCCAGCTTCGGCGCCGCGCCGCTCCCCTTCGAGCTCACCGGTGATCTCGGCGGCCCTGCCGCCGCGGGTGTCGGCGTGTACCCGCTGCGGGTCCGGGTCAGCGGTTCCGTGGCGGGCCGCGCCGCCGCGCCGATCGGCGCGGCCTACACCTTCGTCGTGCGCTCCTCCGGTCAGGCCCGGCGCACCCCGGTGGCCGTCGTGCTGCCGCTCGCCGACCAGCCCCGCCTGCGCTCGGACGGCCTTCTCACCGACAACACGCTGGCCGACGAGGTGAAGCCGGACGGCCGCCTCGGCCTGCTGCTCGCCGCCGCCAGGCCGTCGTCGACCACCCTCACCCTCGCCGTCGATCCGACGCTGGTGCAGGCGCTCTGGGTGATGAGGAAGCCCTACGAGTACGCGAGCCCCGGTGGGAAGGTGCCGGCACCCGCGGACCCGAACGCGGTCGCCTTCCTGTCCGGTCTGGTGGACTTCGCCGGCGCGGGCGGCACGATCATCCCACTGCCGTACGGTGACGCGGACGTGACCGCGCTCGTCCACGCGCAGAAACTGGACACGGTGAAGTACGCCGTCAACACTGGCGAGGTCGTGCTGGCCGAGCTGCTGAACCGCGCCCAAAGGCTGTCAGGCACCGTCTCCTATCCCGCCGACGGACTGGCCGACACCACCACCGTGGACGTGCTGCGCCAACTGAAGGTCGGGACCGTGCTGCTCGACGACCGCCTGCTCCCCGCGTCCAACGGCATCCCCTACACACCGTCGGCCGCCGTGGACCTCGCGACGTCCGCCGGCCCGATCCGCGCCCTCGCCACCGACCACCGCCTCGCCGACCTGGCGACAGCCCCCACCGGCGGCGCGGGCAGCCCGGGCGCCGGCGCGCTGCTGGCCCGCTTCCAGGCGGAGCTCGGCATGATCACCGCGGAGCGGGGCCAGGCACGCCCGCAGGTCCTCGCACTGCCGCGGAACTGGGCACCGTCGGGCGACTGGGCGCAGCGGGTCCTGGCCGCGGTCGACAGCGACTACTCGGTGTCGGTCCCGCTCGCCGACCTCACCGCCGCCGGCCAGGCCAGCGCGCCGCGCGGCGGCCTCGTCTACCCGGCCGACGCGCGCGCCCGCGAGCTGCCCGCCTCCTACCTCGACGCGGTAGCGAACGTCCAGGAGGAGGCCCAGGCACTCGGGCCCGTGCTCTGCCCGCCGGGGCCCTCCAACGACGACTGCCGGCAGCAGAAGGTCAAGCCGATGACCAACGCCCTCGTCACAGCGACGTCCGTCTGGTGGCGGGGAGACCGCATGGTCGATGGTGTGTCACTCAGCCATCAGGTGGACGGAGACGTGTCCGGGATCCGCAACGGCATCCGGGTCGTCGCGTCCCGCAGCGTCAAGCTGACCAGCCGACACGGGCGGGTGCCGATCACCCTCGAGAACGACACCCAGTACACGGTGACGGTCGTGCTCGACTTCTCCTCGACCAACCGCTCGCGGCTGAGGTCCGCGGCCCGGGAGACCCGCATGCTCCAGCCCGGACAGAAGGCGCAGATAGAGATCGAGGTGGATGCCGAGAAGCCGGGCACATTCCCGCTGGAGATCCGCCGGCTGAACCTCGATGGCCAGCCCCTGTCCACCGATCCGCCGAAACTCGTCCTCGTCCGCTCCACGGTCTACGGCGCCATTGCCACGGGCATCACCATCGTCGCGGTCAGCCTGCTGGGGCTGGCCGTCGTGCTGCGCCTCGCCCGGCGCCTACGGGCGGGCACGCGGCGCCAGCCGGACAACGGCTCCACCGCCGGGCCGGACGCCGCCACCGGCATGGGCCCCGAGGACGACGCAGCGGCGGACGCGGCCCAGCCGGGCGGGTCCGGCGCCGAGGCGATGCCGGCCCCCGACGGTGTGGTCCACACCGGCGCGGACCACACCGGCGCGGAGTCGCCGTCGCGCTGGCGCTCCCCGGCGCCCGCCGGCGTCGGGCTCGGCCCGTCCGCCAGCGCCCGCTGGTCCGGCGGCGCCGGCCAGCGGTCCGGATCCCCCGGCGACGCGGACCCGATCCACCAGAGTGGCGCCGGTCGCCGAGTCGGCCCGGACTCGCCCGTCGGCCCGGATCCGCTCGCCAACCCGGGTTCCTGGGGTCAGTCCGGTCGGCGGGCCGCGCCAGCCGCCGGTCGGGAGCCGGTCGGCGGGTGGGAGCAGGAGCATGGCAGCCCGACCTTCCGTGGCGGCCGCTCGGCGCACGCGGAAGACGGCCCCGAGCCTGACGGTCCCGGCCCGGCAGGCCGCGACGATCCGGCCGGACCGCTGACCCGCCGCCGGCGGAGCGGTCCGTGACCCCCGGCGACGGCGGCGACCGTCGCGCGGGATCCGGCCGCTCCCGCCATCGCGCCACCGGCCCGCGGGGCGGCTACGGCGCCGATCCCCGCGGTCCCCGCCAGGCGGACCCGCCCGCCGAGTCCTGGGAGTACGCCGCCGGCGAGCGGGACGTCGACGACCGGCGCGCGGCACGCTGGCCGGCGCAGCCCGACCACCCACCCACCCACCGCGACGCCCCCGCCGACGGAAGCTGGCCGGATGCCGGCCGGGCGTATCCGGACCAGGAGTGGTCCGGCCCGGGCGGCGGCGAGCCCCACGGCACCGCCGACTGGTACCCCGACGGTCAGCACCCCGCCGAACGCCTTCACCCGGGATACGACGACCACCTGCGGGACGGCCGGTATCCGGACGATCGGTATCCGGGGGACCGATATCAGCCGGACAGGCTCGCCGACGACCGGTATCCGGGCGGCCGCCAGCCTGACGACGGTCACTCGGAGCCGGGCGGGCGACACTCACGGCACCGATCGCCGGACGCCGCGTCACCGGAGGGTGTCCGGCTCCCCGCCTACCCGGCCGCGCGCCTGTCCGGGCGGGGCCGACCCGACCCCTACGCATCACCCCCGACCGGCGGCGAGCCGTGGCCCAGCCCGCACAGCGACTCGCAATATCCCCCACCGGGGGCGCGGAGCGACCTGTCGTATCCCCCGCCGCCGCACAGCGACGCCGCCGGGGCGACACAGAAGCTGCCGGCCGCTCCGCGTACCCCGCCGCCTCCACCCAGCGTCCCGCCGCCGTCCGAGCGCGAGGGCGGCTTCGCCAGCCACGGCGGGGCACCCGCGGCGCCCGCCTCCGACGGACGCACCACCCGGCTACCCACGCCGCCCGAGCCGCCGCGTGCGATGGGCTCGCAGACCGGCCCGAGCTGGCTGCGGGATCCCGCACCACCGCCTACCCCCGCCGACGGCGCCGGCGCCGATGGTCCGGATCACGGCTACCGCGAGGAGCGGCGGGCGCGCACGGAGCGGGGCGACCAGACTCGCCGCCTGCCCGCCGACCGGCGCCGGCCGTCGCTCGGCGAGTCCCGGCCGACGGTCGCGCTGCCCCGCAGCAACGTCCGGCGCATCCCGGCGGACATCGCCCAGGACGCTCCCCCGCACGACGATCCGCGCCGACGGGAGGATGACGCCGTCGCCCCACGCGCCGCGCAGTCCACCGGCTGGCCCGATCCTCCGGCCGTCGACCCGGTCGATCCACTCGACCCGTACGTCCGCGACGTCCCGGACGCCCGGGAGGGCCGCGGCGTCCGAGACGGCGGCGCCAGCCGGAGCGACGGGGAGGACCGGGAGGGCTACGGGGCACGGCAGCGGCGCGAGGCCAGGCAGGGGCGCGGCGAGCGGGCGCGCACCCCGAGTCCCCGCCGCCAGGAGAGCCCTGGCCGGCGCGACCGCGACCCGCGGCGCGGGGCAGCGCGGCCCGTTGACGCACCCGCGACCACGGCGATCGGCAAGCCCACCGCCGCGCCGCCGACGGCCGCGACCACCCAGCGCGGGAAGGCGAAGGGGAAGGCCGGCCCGAGTCTCGGCCAGGCCAGCGGCATCATGGCGATCGGCACGATCGCCTCCCGCGCGTCCGGCTTCCTGCGCACGGTCGCCATCGCCGCCGCGATCGGCACCGGCGCCGTCGGTGACGCCTACAACGTCGCCAACACCACCCCGAACATCCTCTACGACCTGCTGCTCGGCGGAATCCTGACCAGCGTCGTCGTGCCGGTGATGGTGCGCGCGGCGAAGGAGGACCCGGACGGCGGTGACAGGTTCGCCTCGTCCCTGCTCACCCTGATGATCCTCGGGCTCGGGGTGGCGACGGCGATCGGCATGGTGGCGGCGCCGTGGATCACCAACGCCTACCTGGACGCCGGGCCCGCCGAGCAGCGGCTGGCGACCGACATGCTGCGCTGGTTCCTGCCGCAGATCGTCTTCTACGGGGTGGGCGCGACGGTCGGCGCGATCCTCAACGTCAGACAGTCGTTCGCCGCCCCGATGTTCGCGCCGATCCTGAACAACCTGCTGGTCATCGCGACCTGCGTCGCCTTCATCTACGTCGTGTCCGGCCCCCGTCCACCCGGCGTGGAGGGCCAGAAGTCGATCACCGACACCCAGATCACGGTGCTCGCGGGCGGGACGACACTGGGCGTGGTCGCGATGACGGTGGCGCTGCTGCCCGCCCTGCGCCGGGTCGGGTTCCGCTATCGGCCGCGCCTCGACCTGCGTCATCCAGAGCTGCGCTCGGCGGCCCGGCTGGCCGGCTGGACGCTGCTGTTCGTGATCGTCAGCCAGGCCGGCTACCTGGTGATCGTCAACCTGTCGACGGCGTCCACCGCCTACACGATCTACACCTACGGCTACCAGATCTTCCAGCTCCCCTACGCGATCATCGGCGTTTCGGTGATCACGGCCCTGCTGCCGCGGATGAGCGGACATGCCGCCCAGGGGCGCGCGGACCTGGTGCGGGCGGACATCTCCACGGCGACCCGGGTGGCCGTCACGGCGATCGTCCCGGCGGCGCTGTTCATCCTCGCGCTGGGCCGGCCGATCGCGGTAGCGGTGTTCCACCACGGCGCGGTCAACTATCACGACGCGCTCGACATCGGCGACACACTCAGCGCCTTCGCGCTCGCCCTGGTGCCGTTCTCCCTGTTCCAGGTGCAGCTGCGGGCGTTCTACGCCTACCAGGACAGCCGCACGCCGGCGTTGGTGAACATGGGTGTCGTCGCGGTGAACGTGCTCGGTGCGCTGGTGCTGACGGCGCTGGTGCCCGAGAAGCACCGGGCGCCCGCCCTCGCGCTGGCCTTCGCCGCCGCGTACCTGATCGGCTTCGTGGCCGCGACGATCCTGCTGCGCCGCCGGCTCGGCGGCGTCGACGGCAACCGCACGGCCCGGGTCATCACCCAGGTCGCGATCGCCGCCGGATTCGGCGCCGTGGTGGCCTCCCTGACCGCCCGCGGAATCCGTGCGGTGGCCGGCACCGGCTGGTTCACATCGGGGATCGCGGTCGTCCTCGCCTCCGCGCTGGGCGGCGCGCTGTTCCTCACGGTGGCCGTTCGGATGAACATCCACGAGGTCAGTGCCCTGATGACGGCCGTCAGCAGCCGGTTCGGCCGGGGACGCGGCCGCGGGAACAAGGCGGGATCGCCCCGCCCGGCCGGCGCCGGCGCGCGCGGCGGCGCCGGCGCGGGTGCGCGTCCGACGGGTGAGCGCCCCGCGGTCCGGGGCCGCGCGGATCGTGCGACCGGCGCGCGCCAGGCAGGCCGCGGCGGCGGGCGTGCGCGCCCACGGCAGGGCGAGCGGGGGACCGGGACCGAACGGGTCGAACGTCCCCGTCGCGGCGAGCGCCCCGAGCGCGGCGACGGTTCCCCCCAGGCGCGGCCACGCCCGCGGCCCGACCAGCCACGCCGGCCGAGGCCCGACGACGGCACCGGACGCGACGGCCGACGCCGATGATCAGCACCTGATGATCCACAGCCGGTGGTCGCCAGGCTCGTTCCGGCTGGCGCGAGGACCTCACCGTGGACCTGAGCTCAGCACGCCTGTGGCGCAGCGCCCGCACCACCACGCCCGCACCACCACGCCGAGCCCGCCCGGCACGAACTCACGAAGATGGTCACAGCCGGTACACAAAGGCGGGTTGTCCCAAGACATTCGCGAGATCCTCCGGCGCTGCTCGTACACTGGACACGCTGTGCGCGGGCCCCGCCCAACGTCGCCGGTGAACCAGGCGCAGCGTTCCCGCTGGTCGGCGTCGTTCACCGTCGCGGCCGGTTTCGGGCGGCGACGGAATGCGGGGTATCCGCCCATGGCAGCGGCACGCTGGGCGGAACCCTGCCCGGGTGAGGTGGGAAAGCCCGACGCCGGATCCTCCACGTCGGGCCCGTGGACGACGGAGGCGCTGTGGTCGACGGAAGCAACCGACCGCAGGCCGAGGACGTCGATAATGGTGTGACGCTCGACGTTCCCGGCGCCCGGGGCTCCGCCACGCCAGCCGGCACCGCGGTGCTCGCCGAAACCGTGCTCGACCGCCGCTACCGGCTGCTGTCCACGCTCACCGCTCGTGGCCCGGTGACGCTGTGGCGCGGCGACGACAACGTGCTCGCCCGGCCGGTCGCGGTCCGCATCGTCGAGCACGACCAGCTCGCCGCGGGCGGCCCGGAGCCCGGCGGCGCCGGTTCGGATCACGAGCAGGCCGCCCGTCGGCTGCTCGCCGCCGCCATCAACTCGGGCCGCCTGGTGCATCCCGGCGCCGCGTCCACCTACGACGCCACGACGACGACCACCGGCTCCCGCCGGATCTCCTACGTCGTCTCCGAGTGGGTCGACGGCAAGACCCTGCGCCAGCTCACCGCGCAGGGCGCGCTGCGCCCGGAGCAGGCCGGCGCCGTGGTGCTCGCCGCCGCCCGGGTCATCGCCGCCGCCCACGAGCGCGGCATCCACCACGGCGACCTCAACCCCGGCGACGTGATCGTCTCCAGCCACGGCACGGTCAAGGTCATCGACCTGGAGATCGGCGGCGTGCTCGCCGAGCTCGAGCGCGCGGGCTCCGCCGCGCACGAGTTCGATGGCGGCGCGGGCGGCGACCCCGAGGCCACCCGGGTCACCGGCGCGGCGGGCGGTGCGGGCGACGAGGCTGCGGCTGATCTGCGGGCCCTCGGCGGGCTGTTGTACGCGGGGCTCACCGGCCACTGGCCGCTCGGCGGGGACCGCGGCCTGCCCACAGCCCCGCGCTCGGGCGGCCGTCTGCGCACCCCGCGCCAGGTCAGCTCCAGCGTCCCCCGCGACCTCGACGCGATCACCATGGCGGCTCTCGGCGATGACCGCGCCGGCGCGCCCATCACCACGGCGGCGGAGCTCGTCGAGGAGCTGGAGTCGATCAGCCCGGTCGACGCCGTGCTCGACACCGGCCTGATGAGCCTCGGCGACAGCTCCGCCGGCGCCGAGGAGACGTCCGTCGACGGCTTCGACTCCGCCGACTACCTCGGCGCCCCGGACTACCCGCAGCAGGGCCGCTACGCGGACACCGCCGGCTACCCGGGCCCCGACTCCCGCTACGACGACACCCGGGTCGACCGGTCGAGCGGCCCGCGCGGCGGCGGACCCGGCTACGGACGCGGCGGCTACGACACCCGCGGCAGCTACGACGACGGCCGCGGCAGCTACCCGCCGGCGGACCGCCGCCCGTCCGGTCCTGGCCGTGGTCATGCCTCGTCGGGCCCGTCGCTCAGCCGGATGCTGCCCTGGATCGCCCTCGTCGTGGTCGTCGTCGTGGTCGCCGTGGTCGCGCTCATCACGCTGAAGGGTGACGGCAAGAAGAATGGCGGCGGTGCCTCTCCCAGCTCGTCGGCCACCAATCAGGTGAACAGCATGGGTGCGACGCTGACGCCGGCGTCCGTCACCGCCTTCGATCCCCCGGCGACCGGCGGCGATGGCTCGGAGAACGACGATGAGGCCGCGAACGCCACCGACGGCAAGCCGTCCACGGTCTGGAAGACCCAGACATACGCGTCGGCGGATCTGGGCCGGCTCAAGCCAGGCGTCGGCCTACTGCTCGACTTCGGGCACCCGATCAGTCCCTCCTCGGTGACCGTCCAGCTGCCTGGCAGCGGCAAGACGTCCTTTGAGCTGCGCGGCTCCACCACCCGCTCTGACACGATCGACGGCTACCGGATCGTGGTGCAGAAGAGCGGCGTGAACGGGCCAGTGCCCGTAGCCATGCCCTCCGACCTGGCCCCTGCCCAGTACTGGGTGCTGTGGCTGACCTCGCTGCCGCAGGACGGCGGGTCGTTCCGCGGAACCGTCGCGGAGATCACCTTCAAGTCCTGACGGACAGGCCCTCGCCTCGTGACCGTCCGCCGCCCGACGTCGGCGCGGGAGCGGCCAGGTATCCCTTTGGCACTGTTCGTCATGATTCCGTCGGCTGATCGAAGGGCCAGTCCCGGGCGCCCGGACGACGGTCCTGACGTTGGCACGGGAACCACTGCGGCCCGCCCACCGTCTCAGAAGAGGGACACCACGACGCGGAGGGCTCTCACGCGGCGCCCGACCGGCGCCCGCGCCCACCCGTCGATCGCGGGCGCTCTGTGGATGACCGCAGAGGCGTTCTCGGCTGCCGGAGGAGGTGATCAGCTGTGGTAACCGAGCCGAAGGGCAGGGGTGAGGTCACCGGGCCGACCGGTCCACGTTCCGGGCCGTCGCTCGGGCGACGCGGCCGCGGTCACGACCGGCATCCCACCGTGGAGCTGCTCGATGCCGTCGCCGGTGGCGAGCAGGTCACCCGGTCGACCCGCGAGCACATCGAGGGCTGCCCGGCCTGCCGCGACTCGGTCGCCGCGTTGCGCCGCGTCCGCGCCGACCTGTCCCGGCTGGCGGCCATGACGATGCCCGGCGACGTCGCCGAGCGGATCCAGGCGGCGCTCGCCACCCGGATGCCCTCGCATCCCGCAGCCTGCAAGGGTGGGGGCGCCTCCTCGCCGGATGGGGATGCGGAGACACAGGACGGCATCGCGGCACAGGACGGTGCCCGGCGGCAGGCGTCCCTTTCTCCGGACGCCACCTCGGCGCGGCTGCCGGCGCCTACGTCGCGGTCCGCGTCCACCTCGCCATGGGCTGGCGGCCACGCCGCGCCGGCGGAAGAGGGGGACGACGACGGCACCCGCTCCGGCATCGAGGGCGGCCCAGACGGCACGCCAGGTGCCGGGAACGGCCCTTTCCCCAGCGAAGAGAGACCATTCAGGCCGGGCGCCGGGCGCCGCCACGCGCAGTGCTCCTCGCGGCCGGGCTCCGGGCGAGTACCGGCACGACCGGGCGGTCCGAGGCGGACCAGGCGTCCCGGCGGACCCCAACAGACGGCGTCCCGAGCGGACTGGGTGTCGATCGCGGCGGTGTGCATCGCCTTCGTCACCTTCGGCGCGGCCGTGCTCACCTTTTACAGCATGCGGGGCGGCGGCGCGGCCACGGCGTCGAACGCGGTCCCGGGCCACGTTCCCGTCGACGCGGCGGTCGCCGCCGCGGCCGAGCCGGTCTCCCCCGAGGAGACGACGATGCTGGCGGACTCCCGCGACAGCATCGCCGCCCCCGACCTCATCCCGCACAGCCGCCGGCTACTGACCGGTGGGATCGCGGGCTCCCTGGCGCTGCCGCTGGAGCTGTCCTACGCGTCGGCCGTGGCGGCCACGGTGCCGCGTTCCTCCGCCGACCCCGCTGCTCCCTCGGCGGCCGCCGGACAGGCCGGCACCGGCGCAGCGCCGGGCGGGTCCGCGCAGGCGCCCGGGGCGGCCGTGGCGAGCGCGGCCTCGCTTCGCTCCGCGGCCCTGGCGGCCGTCGCGATACGGCTGCGCATGCTGCTCGACACCCCGGAGCTGCGCACCTGCTACCAGAGCCTGCTGGCCCAGACGGGCGGTGCGATCCTCGCCATCGACCGGGTCCGCTACGACGGGCGGCCGGCCCTCCTGATCGTGCTGTCCATTCCGATGCAGCCGTCCACCGCCAGGCTGCTCGTCGTCGATCCGCAGTGTGGGATGACCAGCGCGTACGCGGCGCCGATCTACAGCGTGAGCGCTCTGCGCGGATAGCGTGGCGACGGTCACGGCTGCCCGCGGTTGCGTGGCACCTGAGCGCACAGGATGGAATCAGACGGCACCGTAGTCCGTTGTCGCTCCCAGACACGGTCTTCGCCGACAGAGCCAGCACGGGATCTCGCGGGAGCGACCACGGCCAAATCGGCCACGGCGGGACACCCAACCCCGGCTGACGGGGATCGCGCAGGGAGAGGAGCGGGTGTGACAGCCCAGCAGCAGGTCCAGGACACCAGCGGCCACGGCGGCCAGTCGCCGGAGGGCGACGTTCGCGACGTCGTCATCGTCGGGTCAGGGCCGGCAGGGTACACGGCCGCGATCTACACGGCCCGGGCCAACCTGCGTCCGCTTGTCTTCGAGGGCGCCGTGACGGCCGGTGGCGCGCTGATGAACACCACCGAGGTGGAGAACTTCCCCGGCTTCCCCGAGGGCATCCAGGGCCCCGAGCTGATGGAGAGCCTGCGCAAGCAGGCGGAGCGCTTCGGCGCCGAGCTGGTACCCGAGGACGTCACCGAGCTCGACCTGGCCGCGAACCCGAAGGTCATCAAGGTCGAGGACCAGACGTATCTGGCGCGCACCGTCATCGTCGCCACCGGCTCCGCGTACCGCAAGCTCGGCGTGGCGAACGAGGACCGGCTGCTCGGGCGCGGCGTGTCCGCGTGTGCGACCTGTGATGGTTTCTTCTTCCGCGACCAGGACATCGCCGTCGTCGGCGGCGGGGACTCGGCGATGGAGGAGGCGACCTTCCTGACCCGCTTCGCCCGGTCCGTGACGCTGATCCACCGGCGGGACACGCTGCGGGCGAGCGCCATCATGCAGGAGCGGGCGTTCTCCAACGACAAGATCCGCTTCCGGTGGAACGCCGAGGTCGCGGAGCTGCTCGGCACCGACAAGCTCGAGGGTGCCCGGCTGCGGGACACGGTCACCGGCGAGACGGAGGACCTCCCGGTCACCGGCCTGTTCGTCGCCATCGGTCACCTTCCACGCACGGAACTGGTCCGCGACCAGCTCGACCTGGACGATGCCGGCTACGTCCGGGTCGACCACCCCACCACGCGGACGAACCTGGACGGCGTGTTCGCCTGCGGTGACGTGGTCGACCACACCTACCGGCAGGCGATCACGGCGGCCGGCACCGGATGTTCCGCCGCCCTCGACGCGGAGCGGTACATCGCCGCCGCGCAGACGCCCACCGACGCGAGCGTGGTCACCGAGGCCCCGCGCGCCCCGCAGCCGCAGTCCCAGCCGGCCTGAGTCCGCCGGCCTGAGTCCCAGCCGGTCTGACCGGGCGGCGGACCGCACCGGCTCCACCCGACCAGACGACCATCCACCACCACCTCCAACAGGGAGATCAACAATGGCAGCCAGTACCACCTCCGTCACCGACAGCACCTTCGACGCCGAGGTCCTCAAGAGCGAGGGCCCGGTACTGGTGGACTTCTGGGCCGAGTGGTGCGGGCCGTGCAAGATGGTCGGCCCGGTCCTCGAGGAGATCGCCAAGGAGCACGGCGACAAGCTGCGGATCGTCAAGCTGAACATCGACGAGAACCCGCAGACGGCGCGCAACTACCAGATCATGTCGATCCCGACCATGGCGGTCTTCGTCAAGGGTGAGGTCGACAAGAGCATCGTCGGCGCGAAGCCGAAGGCCGCCCTGCTGCGTGACCTCTCCGAGTACATCTGACCCACACCCGGACCTGGCCCAGGCGCCTCGTGCCGAGGTCACTCCACGGATCCACCGACGGCCCGCCGCGCATCACGCCGGCGGGCCGTCGGCGTTGGCGCACCACGGTCCCGCGTATCGCCGCGGGACGGGCAGGCGGCCGCCGAACGGTCAATGCCGGAGGTTCCCGTTCGGGGCCGGTCGGGGCCACAAGGGCATGCCCTAGGCTTGAGATCCAGCAATCGTCAGTCGGGAGTGAGTTCGTCGATGCGGCAGCCCCGGCTCCCCGGCCACCGCCGGGGACGCACAAGGGTGGCCAGGCTGAGAGGTTCGTCTTCGTGAAGCTGCTGCGGCTGGGAGACCAGGGTTCCGCCGTCGCCGAGGTTCGGGCGACCCTGACGTATCTCGGTTTCCTGCCCGCCACGCCCCGCCAGGGCGGGGAGCCGGGCGATTCCCCCGCCGGCCCGAGCGCCGAGGAGCAGACGCCGGATCGCTTCGACCGCGACCTCGACCTCGCGCTGCGTGCCTTCCAGCAGAGCCGGGGGCTGTCCGTCGACGGGATACTCGGCCCCGACACGGCGCGGGCGCTGGAGGAGGCCCGGCACAACCTCGGGGATCGGCTGCTGTACCTCAGCGCCACGCATCCCTTCGTCGGCGACGACGTGGCCGCGCTGCAGGAGCGCCTGTTCAACATGGGCTTCGACGTCGGCCGGACGGACGGCATCTTCGGCCCCCGCACCGAGAGCGCGGTCCGCGATTTCCAGCGCAACCGGGGCCTGGAACCCGACGGCCGCTGCGGCCCGCGGACGCTGCGCGAGCTCAAGCGGCTGCGCCGCACGGTGACCGGTGGACGACCAGACGTGCTGCGCGAGTCCGTCCGGATCCTCGCCCGCGGCACGTCGCTGCTCGGCGTCGTCGTGGCGCTCGACCCGGGACACGGCGGCGACGACCCCGGAATCGTGAGCAACGGCCTGTGCGAGCGGGACCTGATGGCCGACCTCGCCGCCCGGCTGTCCGACCGACTGATCGACTCGGGCCTGGAGTCCCAGCTCATCCACGGCCCGGAGGAGTCGCCCACCGAGGCGGAACGCGCCGCCCGGGCGAACGCGATGGAAGCGGACATTCTGATCTCCCTGCACGCGGACGGCAGCTCGTCGCAGCATGCCCAGGGAGTGTCGGCGTACTACTACGGCAACGCGCGCGGCTCGTCGGCCATGGGTGAGCGCTTCGCGCAGCTCGTCCAGCGCGAGATCGTCTCACGCACCGACATGCAGGACTGTCGCACGCACCCGAAGGTCTGGGATCTGCTGCGCCGCACCAGGATGCCTGCGGTGCGCCTGGACCTCGGCTACCTGACCAACCACCATGACGCCCGGGCGCTGGGCTCGACGGAGTTCCGCGCCGCGGTCGCCGAGGCGGTCCTCGCCGCGACCCAGCGCCTGTTCCTCCCCCCGGAGATGGACGCGCCCACCGGCCAGCTGCACGTCCCGCGCGTCGCCGGCCGCACCTGATCTGATCCACGCCGTCCCGGCCGCCTCCCGCCCCGGTTTCGCCCGTCCCTCGCCCCGGTTTCACCCGTCTCCCGCCCCGGTCTCGCCCGTCTCTCGCCTCGGCCACCCCAGCTCTCGATCCGTCAGCCGATGGAGGGAGGAGAGAGGTTTCACGTGAAACGGGTCCGGTGGGTCGGGCGTGGATGCGGGCGGGTCGGCCTAGGCTGAATCCACAAGGCCGACGTCCCACTGACCACGTTGGGTGGCGGCCGGAAGGCCGACCACGGGAGTGCCCGCTCGATGAGCCGTAGCATCGCGAACATCACCCTGGACAACATCGACGACCTGCCGCTGCCATGCCGTCGATGCGTGTTCTGGGAGCTCGATCCGGTCGCGCGCAGCAGGGCGGAGGAGGCCGGTGCCACCGACCTCGAGAAGGAGTCCTGGGTCTCCACGGCACTGCTCGAGTGGGGCAGCTGCGGCAAGATCGCCTACGTCGACGACGTGCCGGCCGGATTCGTCATGTTCGCGCCCCCGGCCTACGTCCCCCGCTCGATCGCCTTCCCCACCAGCCCGGTGTCGCCGGACGCGGTCCTGCTGATGACCGCGATGATCGTGGAGGACTTCCGCGGTCAGGGCCTGGGAAGAATCCTCACCCAGGCCGTCACCAAGGAGATCCTGCGGCGGGGCTTCCGGGCGGTGGAGGCCTTCGGCGACAACCAGGACTCGGGCGCCCGCTGCGTGGTGCCCGCCGACTACCTGCTCGCCGTCGGCTTCAAGACCGTGCGGCCGCACCACCGCTGGCCCCGGCTGCGGCTGGAGGTGAAGAACGCGGTCAGCTGGCGGGAGGACGTCGAGGTCGCGATCGAGCGCCTGCTCGGTTCGATGACCCCGGAGGGCGTCCTGCGCAAGGTCGGACAGGCCGGCAACCCCGCGTAGATCCGCCGGCCTCCGCGACAGTCACGCGGAGGACTCGGCTCGCCGCAGGTGCGGGGCCCCGGCGAAGCGGCTGTTCCTCGAACTTCCGCCCCGCCGGCGTTGCTGCCAGCGGGACGAAGCCAACCGATCTGCCGCCGGGTCTACGCCACCTCGTCGCTGCCCGCGGCGACGACACCGAGGCCGTCGACCGCTCCCGCGCCGCCGTGCGCCGTCGCGGGGGACATCACCGCGACGATCCGTTCGAGGTCCTCGATCGAGGCGAACTCGACGGTGATCCGGCCCTTGTTGCGACCCATGTCCACCTTCACCCGCGTCTCGAACTGGTCCGAGAGCTGGTCCGCGAAGCGGGCCAGGACCGGCGAGGCGGCCCGCGGCCCGCGCGGCGCCCGGGTGCGCGGCACCTCCTCGTCCAGCGCGACGATCTCCTCGACCGCCCGCACGGACAGCCCCTCGGCCACGATGCGGGTCGCCAGGCGATCCTGCGCCTGCGGATCGCGCAGGGAGAGCAGCGCCCGGGCATGCCCGGCCGAGAGCACCCCGGCAGCCACCCGGCGCTGCACGGCGGGCGACAGTCCGAGTAGGCGGATGGTGTTGGTGACGTGCGAGCGGGACCGGCCGAGGCGCCCGGCGAGTTCCTCGTGGGTCGCCCCGAAGTCCCGCAGGAGCTGCTCGTAGGCGGCCGCCTCCTCCAGCGGGTTGAGCTGTTGGCGGTGCAGGTTCTCCAGCAGGGCGTCGCGCAGCATCGCCTCGTCGGCGGTCTCCCGGACGATCGCGGGAACGCGGTCCAGCTCGGCGAGCTGGCAGGCCCGCCAGCGACGCTCGCCCATCACCAGCTCGTACCGGTCGGTCCCCAGCGATCGGACCACGATCGGCTGCAGCAGGCCGACCTCCCGCAGACTCGCGGCGAGTTCCTCCAGCGCGTCCTCGTCGAAGTTCGTCCGCGGCTGGCGTGCGTTGGGGACGATCGCGTCGACGGGGATCTCCCGGAAGGTCGCGCCGTGAACCGGAAGCGGCCCGTCATCGACCACGGCCGGACGGGTGCGGCGACCACTGCCGTGGTCCGCGTAGTCGCCGTAGTCGGCGAAGTCGCCCGCGCTGGAGCCCGGTCCGTCCCGCTCGTCCGGGGGAGGCGGAGCGACCGGGATCAGCGCGCCGAGGCCGCGCCCCAGCCCGCTGCGGCGGGCGCTCACCGCGCCGCCCCGTTCGGCTCCCAACCACGCTCGGCAAGCTCCCGCGCGGCGGCCAGATAGGACAGCGACCCACGCGAGGTCGGGTCGTAGGTGAGCGCGGACTGCCCGTAGCTCGGCGCCTCGGCCAGGCGGACGTTGCGGGGGATCGTCGTCCCGAGTACCCGCTCGCCGAAGTGCTCCTTGACCTCCTGAACCACCTGATCGGCAAGCCTCGTGCGCGAGTCGTACATGGTGAGCAGGATCGTCGACAGGCGCAGCTCCTGGTTCAGATGCGCCTGGACGAGCTCCACATTGCGCAGCAACATCCCCACCCCCTCCAGCGCGTAGTACTCGCACTGGATCGGGATGAGCAGCTCCCGGGCGGCGACGAGGGCGTTGACGGTCAGCAGCCCGAGCGACGGGGGACAGTCGATGAAGACGTAGTCGACCTCCCGCTGCATGCTCGCGATCGCCCGGCGCAGCCGGTTCTCCCGGGCGACGAGCGACACCAGCTCGATCTCCGCGCCGGCGAGGTCGATCGTCGCGGGTGCGCAGTACAGCGCCGGCGCCTCGCCCGAGGCGACGACGACCTCGTCGAGCGGCCGGTTACCGAGGAGCACATCGTAGATCGACGGGACGCCGGAATGGTGGTCGATCCCGAGCGCTGTCGAGGCGTTTCCCTGCGGGTCGAGGTCGATCACGAGAACCCGGACGCCGTTCGAGGCCAGGGCCGCGGCCAGGTTGACCGTGGTCGTCGTCTTGCCCACGCCGCCCTTCTGGTTGGCGACGGAGATGATGCGTCGCCGGGTGGGCCGGGGGAATGGTTGTCGTCGTTCTGCCGCCAGGGCTTCCACTGCTGCTGCCGCCGCCGCTCCGATCGGGGTCGACCGGTCGAGTGGATCCAGCGGGGGAATGCCGGACTCGTAGCCCCGATAGCCCCCGCCGGCGGATCCGTCCCGGCCCGCCAACGCTGTTTCACGTGGAACGAGACTGCCCACGTGTCGGCTGGTCACGACCGACCTCCCGTGATCGCCGTGATTCCCGCGCCGTTCGTCTGACCTGTCTGCCATCGTGCCGCTCACCGTCGCCGCGCCCTTTCCTGCTCTCGGCCCGGGTGAGCCCGGTGGCGCGCACGGCGCGGAGCACCCGGGTGGGTTCGTCCACCCTGCCCTCTCCGCACTCCACGACGTCCACCGGATGCCATCCCTGGGTCCCGAGACTGCCGCGCGCGTCCTGCAACTCCTCCAGGATCCGCGAACCGCGCATCGCCAGCATGACACCACCCGGTTGCAGCATCGGAAGGAGGATTGCGCCCAGCCGCTCCAGCGGGGCGACCGCGCGTGCGACGGCCACCCCGAATCTACGACCGTCCGGGCCTATTCCGGCATCCGGCGCGCGGCCGCGCTGAACGGAAACCTGGTCCTCCAGTCCCAGGGCGACCACGACCTCCTGGAGAAACCGGCAGCGTCGCTCCATCGGTTCAACCAGCACGACCCGCACGTCCGGGCGGGCGAGAGCGAGCGGGATTCCCGGCAGGCCGGCGCCGCTGCCCACGTCGACGACGTCCGCGCCGTCCGGCACCGCCTCGGCCAGCACCGCGCAGTTGAGCACGTGACGTTCCCAGAGCCGCCCGGTCTCCCGCGGGCCGATCAGCCCCCGTTCGACGCCGACGGTGGCGAGCAGCCTCGTGTAGGTCTCCGCGGCGGGAAGTCGCGACCCGAACAGCTCCGCCGCCACCGGTGGCACGGGCAACTCCGGGATCGAGGCCTCGGTCGGTTCGGCGTCGCTCATCGCACACCTGCCCGGGTCGGCCCGCCCGGGCCGGCCACCTCCTGTGGTCCCGCCGCCGCTCCCCCAGCACCGATCATCCGGGTCCACGGTGATCGTCCGGGATCGCCCGCCAGTGCCGGGAAGGCCCGGCCCGCGACCCGCGGCGGCGGCGATACCGAAGGCGAAGGCGCCAGCGATGGCGATGGCGTGGCTGGCGGTCGCGGTGGGATCCGGACCGCGACCGGCGACGCGGCGGGGACGGCCACGCGGGCGGCGGCGGGGAGCCCGGCTACCTGAGGGGGCGTTGGGGACGGCGACGGAGGCGAGGAACCATGCACCCGACCAGCATCCCCGGTACATCGGGGCAAGTTCACGCCACCTGCCCTGTCGGTCTCCCGCCGGGACGAGTCAGCTCTCGGCGCGCAGGGCGCGGCGAGGCGGGGAGACCGCGCCACAGCGGTCGTACTGGCTGAGCGTGCCGGTGAGCCGGAACGTCCAGGTGCGGGTGGGGCACCAGCCGGCGCGGCGCAGCGCGTCGAGCTGACCGGTCAGACCGGAGCGTTCGATGTCGAAGACGAAGACGAGCAGCCCACCCGGCGCCGTCGATCGGGCCGCGAGCTGACGCAGCAGCGGCGGCTCGGCTCCGCCGAAGAAGACCGTGTCCGCCCGTGCCACCCGATGTCCGACGACAGCCTGCGATCTGGCGGCGGACCGCGGATCGGCCGCGGACCGCGCCTGGACGGCGGGATGAGCCGGCAGATCGACCACCGCGCCGATCCGGCCAGCCGGCCGCTGTGGGACGACCGCCGTGTTCCGCGGACCGCCATGATCGCCGCGGTGCGTGGACGCGGCCCCGGCGGCGGGCAGACGGGGCACAGCGGTGACGGGGACGTCGACCGGCCGGAGGTCGGCCGGGTCGCGCGGCCCGTCGTCGCTGGCCTCCATCGCGTACAGCCAGCCAGGACGGGCCAGGCGCCCGCCGACGGCGACGACGTCCCCGGGACGGGCCGCCTGCCGGGCGGCGACCGTCGCGTCGACCAGGAGGTCAAGCCCGCGCAGGCGTTCCCGGTGGTCCCAGAGCGAACCGCTGCCGGAGGTGGTGGCGGCCAGAAGCAGGCCGGCGCTTCCGGAGAGCGCAAGGATCACCACAACCGCCATCGCGGTGGAGGCGCCGGCCCGCCCACGCGTCATCCTGGTGGCCGCGCCCACCCGCGTCCCGCCCGCGAGCGCTCCCGCCGCGGGCGCCGAAGCCGGCGAGCCGCCCGTTCCCTGGGTGTCTGACCGATCACCATCGGCAACATCCAGCGAAACCGGCGCCGACAGTGACGTTGCGGACACGATGCCCGGAGGGGCGAGGGTAGGGGGAGCCGCCCTCGGGCCGTCAGCGGCCACCTCAGCCCCGGCGACGGCCCAGCGTCCACCGGCCATGGCGACCAGCCATCGAATGACCCTCTCCGCACCCACCACGACCACAACGACCATCATCGGTACCACGAAGAGGTTGGTTCGGGTCGGGCCGAAGGGCCAGTACCGTGCGGCGCTCGCCGTGAGCATCATCAGCTCGGCGCCGCCGAGCACGGCGAGCAGCGTCCGGCCGTCCGGGTGACGCGCCAGCGTCACCGTTCCCACCAACCCCGCCGCGACGACCATCACCGCGGCCAGCACGGCGGGCAGAGCGCCGAACGGACCGGCGACGACGGTGCCGTGGAGCAGGCTCGGGTCGAACCGATCGATGCCGGGCGGCGAGCCGGTGACGATCTGCCGAACCTGGTCAGCGACGAAGCGCACCGCGTCCAGCGGACCGCGGCCCGCGAGGAACTGCCGGTCCCAGTAGTCCCCGTGGCGCTGGCTGGACTGGTGGGCGACGAAGACGACCGTGTGCGCCGCGGCGAGGACCAGCGCCGGCAGCCCCTCGACGAACCGCCACCGCCGCGCCGGTCCGCGCCAGACGTCCACCACCGCCAACGGGACAATCACGAAGACGCCGGGGACAGCGAGCAGCCCCAGCACGCCGGCAGCCGTCCGCCGCAGCAGGCGGCCGCGCTCGAGCCGCCGCCCGCACGCCGGGCCCGGCTTCCCCTCCGCTGAACCCGACAGCTCGTCCGAGCGGCCCGGGAGCACGCCCGACCGGCCCGGGAGCCACAGCAGCACGATGGCGACGGTCGCCGCGGTCTCCATCGCGTACGGCTTGAGCTGCGTCGCGAGGTCGAGGAACGTCGAGTTCAGGCACAGCCAGCAGGCCGCGAACCCCGCCGCGACCAGGCCGGTGAACCGGCGGGCGAGCACCACGATCGCGGCGCCGAGCAGGGGCACCGCGACGAACCCGGGTAGCCGCAGCGACCAGCTGTGCCAGCCGAACACCTCGCCGCTCACCCGGGTGAGCGCCAGCCAGCCAAACGCGGACGGCGTGTTGGCGACGGTCAGTTCGGACCATGACGACCGCAATGGCTCGCTGACGAAGTGGGCACGCCAGATCTCGTCATACCAGAAGGGCCGCCCCAGGTAGGCGCGCAGGGCGACGAGCACCCCGGTCAGCACCGCCGCGGCGGTGACCGCGGCCAGCACCGTGACACGCCCCCGCCGGCGGGCATCCGCAGGCGACATCGCAGTTCCCCCGATCACCCGCGGCCCGGACAGCCGTGGCGGCGGCGTCAGCCGAGCAGGATGACGACCCGCCGGCTGGGCTCCTCGCCCTCCGACTCGCTGTGGACGCCGTCGATCTCGGCGATGACGTCGTGCACGACCTTGCGCTCGAACGGCGTCATCGGGGTGAGCCGCACCGGCGCGCCCTGCTCCAGCGCCTTCGTCGCCGCGGTGGTCGCCGTGGTGCGCAGCTCGATGCGGCGGCGCGCCCGGTGGCCGCCGACGTCGAGCATGAGCCGGCTGCGCGCGCCGGTCCGCTGCAGGACGGCGAGCCTGGTCAGCTCCTGCAGCGCCTCGAGGGTCTCGCCACCGGTCCCGATCAGCTTGTCCAGCCCGTCACCCACCACGGCGACGACGGCCCGGCCGCTCTCCACGTCGAGGTCGAGGTCACCATCCATGTCGATGATGTCGAGCAGGCCCTCGATGTAGTCGGCGGCGATCTCGCCCTCCTGCTCGAGGTCGGCGATCCGCCGCTCCTGCGGGCTGGGCCCGCCCTCGGTCGAGGTCTGCTCGTCGGTGACTCCGGCTCCATCCACAGCCAGGTCAGGTGCCGAACCGGTCATCAGCGCTTCTCCAGGGGAACAGGGGGCGGCGGTGCCGACATTACGGGATGCCCCCGCACGGTGACGAAATCGGGGTCGCCGGCGAGCCCGGGTGCCGGTCCGGGCTCACCGGCCAGGTCAACGCCGCCCGCCGGGTCGTTTGCCCTTGCCGCGACGTTTGGCCGGTCGGGAACCGCCGACCTGACGACGGGCGCCAGCGGGCACGGGGGTGGGGCGAGGCGCGCCGTCACCGCCGGTCCTGGTGCCGTCGGAGGGGGTCTCCGCGCCGTTGTCCGCGGCTCGTGTGACGGGCTTGCCAGGGGCGTTCTTCTTCCGGCCGGTGCCGGAGCCGTCCGAGGTCGCCGTCGGCGCCGTGGCGTCGGAGGCCGCGGGCGCCGCGCTGCCGGCATCGTCCGCGGCCGTGCCGGCGACCGCGGTGGCCGTGCCCTTCCCCGCCCGGGCGGCGGCGTTCCCGCTGCGGGAACGGGTTCCCGGCGGTGCCGTCGACGGGGCCTTGGCGCTTCCCTTCGCGGTGCCGCCGGCCGCCGCGCCGGTCGACTTGGTCAGGCTCGGCGCGTTCGCCGGCGCCGGGCGAGGGCGGTTCTTCGACTTCGCGCCGGCCCGGACGCCGGGCGCGGGACGGGCGGGCGCCGGCGCGCCGTCGGACGATGTGCGGGCACCGGGCAGCCGGCCGTTCGCGGGCAACGGCGTCACCGGCGGCATCCTCTTGATGACGAAGAACTGCTGCCCCATGCTCCACAGGTTGGTCGTCAGCCAGTAGAGCAGCACCGCGATCGGGAAGCGGAAACCGAAGATCGCGAGCATCAGCGGCGAACCGTAGAGCAGGACCTTCTGCACGATCGCCTGCTGCGGATCGACCGGCCCGGTCCGGGCCATGATCTGCCGCTGGGTCAGGAAGGTCGTGAGACCCATCAGCACGATCAGGACGATCGCAAGGATCTTGACGTGCGTGCCGTTGACGCCGAGGAAGTTCACCAGCTTGTCGCTGGACTGGAAGGAGCTCGCCAGCGAGATGCCGAACACCTTCGCCGAGGCGATCTGCTGCACCTCGTCGGCGGACAGGCCCACCCGTGGCCGCCAGACCAGGCTCCCGTTCGGCCCCTCGGCCATCGGCGCCAGGTGGGTGAAGACGTGGAACAGCGAGATGAACAGCGGGATCTGCAGCACGATCGGCAGACAGCCGAGCAGCGGGTTGCCGTGCTCCCGCTGCAGGGCCATGATCTCCTGCTGCATGCGGGGCTTGTCGTGGCCGTACTTCTCCCGGATCTCCTTGATCCGGGGCTGCATCATCTGCATTGTCCGCTGCGACTTCACCTGCTTGACGAACAGCGGGAAGATCAGCACGCGCACGCAGACGACGAGCAGGACGACCGAGAACGCCCAGGCGAAGAAGCTGTTGTCGCCGAAGATCGGCGCGAATCCCTTATGGAAGAAGACAATCGCGTTCGCGGCAAGGTGGTAAAGGGGATCCAACAACGTTCTGACTCCTCACGCCCACGGTCCGCGACCGGGACCGACGATCTCGGCACGCGTCCCCGTGGCCGGAGACGAGAAGCCACGTCTGTGGGCCGACGCGGCGGCACCGGTGTGTGCGGGCACGTCCGTCCCGCGGCTGCGCGCGGGTCCGGCCGTCACCCCCCTCTGGTCGCGAACGACTCCGGACCCCGCGCGGGTTCCCGAACCCACGCCAGGCGCCGTCGCCGCGACGTCCGGGCGTCCGCCCGGCTGACCACCGTTCACAACCGACGGCGGCTCTCCCGGCACGGGGTCATGGCCAGTTCCCGGCACCGGGTCGTAGCCCCCGGCGGACAGCGGCTGACAGCGCAGGAGCCGGACGAGCGCCAGCGCGCCGCCCCGCACCCCGCCGTGCCGCCGCACCGCGGTCAGCGCATAGGCGCTGCAGGACGGCTCGAACCGGCACATGCCGGCGTTGCGGCCCGACCACGCGGCCCGATACAGCCGCACGAGTCCGGCGAGCGCCCAGGCCAGGGGGCCGCGCACAGAGCCGGCCGGGGTACGGGCCACGGCGGGCAGGTACCGGCGGGCCAGCCGGGACGCCAGCGCGAGATCTATCGCGGCGGCGCCGGCGAGCACCGGCAGCAGGACCGACCAGACGCTCATCGTGGGCTCCCGACTGCCGGCCCGGCGCTGCGGCCACCATGGCCACCGCGGCCCGGTGGAAGTGGAATGCGCCCCGCCCGCTCGAACGCCTCGTCCAGCGCATGGCCGAGACGATCCGAGCTGGCCGTGGCCGCGTCCGGCAGGGCGCGGACGACCACCATCGTCCCAGCTGGGAGACGGTCGAGCCGCTGGCGCACCTGCTCGCGCAGCCGACGCCGCACGCGGTTGCGCACCACGGCCTTGCCGACACGGCGCCCCACGACGAAACCCGCGCGCGGCGGATCTCCACTGGTTGTCCACAGGCTGTGGACAACCAGTGGACCAGAGCGAGTCCGCCGTCCCGCGGTGCCCACACGAGCATGATCGTCCCTCGTCCGGACGCGGGACCCCTCGGGAAGCATCTCAGCCGGGTACAGCAGGAACCCGCCGTCAGGCGGAGAGTTCGCTGCGGCCCTTGCGTCGACGGGCGGAGATGATCGCACGGCCGGCGCGGGTGCGCATACGCAGCCGGAACCCGTGCGTGCGGGCCCGCCGGCGGTTGTTCGGCTGGAAGGTGCGCTTACTCACGTGGGTACTCCGTCTGCAGGATGGACGCGGGCGGTGCGCTCCGGAGCCAGGTGGGCAGCCCGCGTGAGCCACACCACACGGCCCGCATGAGCACATCCCACGACAAACGAAGCGGTCTAACACCGCGGTTCGACCTAGCGTACACATGCCAACGCCCGCGGACGGTCCCCACCGTCCGCCGTCCCCGCGCCCGGGCCCGCGGGCCACCGAGCCGGGCTCGTGACCAGGGCCTGGCCGCGGAGGTCCACCGTCATCCGCCCGGGCTCGCGCCGGTCGGCGCACCGGTCCGCGCGCTCGCCCCGGCGCGGCGGCCGCGCGCCGCGTACCCCCGGCCGGCCGGGGCACCGCACCAGACCCACCGCGATGACTGCTGGTAAGCAAATGCCACACAATCCGGTGTCAGGTCTTCATGGTGACCCGTCGTGTGCACACTCGGGCGCGCTCGGTTCGCGTGGCGGCATCCCCGGCACGGCGCCGTGGGCCGCGTCTTACGATCCTGGGTGCGACATCACCCGCACGCGGGTGCCGGACGATGCCAGCCCGGCCCGCGCGCGGTGCGAACCGTCGGCTCGGTGCACCCCGACCTGTGGAAAACGCCTGTGGAGAGGGCGTTCGGCGTGGGGCCGCGACGGATCCGGGCGACGTCGTCAGGCAGGGGACGGTCCCGGGCGGTGAGCCGGTGCGCCACGCCGGAGGCCCTGCCGCGTCCATACACAGGCTGTGGACGACGATGTGGAGAACCATCGGGACGAGGTATCCCGGTCGCTACCTGACCAGGACCACAACAGCATCCGCGACCTGATTCCCCACACGTGGGACCGCAGCACCCGCAAACCGTACCGAACTGCCCGAGGAGCCCCCGTGTCCAACCTCCGCGCCGACTCCGTCGCCGGTCTACCGTTCGGAGACGAGCCCGCGGGTGACCCGGACCTGGCCGCGGTCTGGCGCCAGGCCGTCTCCGGGGTCGCCGACGGTGCGCTGTCCGCGCAGCAGCGCGCATGGCTGCGGCTGACCCGCCCGCTCGGCCTGGTCCAGGACACGGCGCTGCTGGCCGCGCCGAACGAGTTCACCAAGGAGCTACTCGACTCGCGCCTGCGCCCCTTCTTGTCCACAGCTTTGTCCACAGCCTATGGACGCGAGATCCGGGTGGCGGTCACCGTCGAGCACCTGCCCGACCCGGAACCGATGAGCGGGCCGATCCGCATCGTCCGCCCGGACGAGGGTGACCGTTCGCGGGAGGACACCCCTTCGGGTGACGGGGGCCAGCCCGGTGATGCGGGCCGCGAGCGCGGATCGGACGATGCCCCGGCCGCCGCGAAGGCGGGCCGCCGGGGCGCGGCACCGGTCAACGGCGAGCTGCCCTTCCCCGAGTCCGGCGAGGGCGCGCCTGCGATGCGGGTGGGCGCGGGCCTCGGCCGCGAGCCCGCGCCGGTCGAGACCGAACCCACCCAGGCAAGGCTGAACCCCCGCTACATCTTCGAGACGTTCGTCATCGGGGACAGCAACCGCTTCCCGCACGCGGCCGCGGTGGCCGTCGCGGAGGCGCCGGCGAAGGCCTACAACCCGCTGTTCATCTACGGCGACTCGGGACTCGGCAAGACGCACCTGCTGCACGCCATCGGGCACTACACCCTGAAGCTGTACCCGAACACCCGGGTGAAGTACGTGAGCTCCGAGGAGTTCACCAACGACTTCATCAACTCGATCCGGGACGACCGCCAGCAGGCCTTCCAGCGCCGCTATCGGGACATCGACGTCCTGCTCGTCGACGACATCCAGTTCCTGGAGAACAAGGAGCGGACGCAGGAGGAGTTCTTCCACACCTTCAACGTCCTGCACGACGGCGAGAAGCAGATCGTCATCAGCTCGGACCGCTCGCCCAAGCAGCTGTCCGCCCTCGAGGACCGGCTGCGCAGCCGGTTCGAGTGGGGCCTGATGACCGACATCACCCCGCCCGACCTGGAGACCCGCATCGCGATCCTCTCCAAGAAGGCCGCGACCGAGCGCCTGCCGGTGCCGCCGGACGTGCTCGAGTACATCGCCACCCACATCGAGCGCAACATCCGCGAGCTCGAGGGTGCCCTCATCCGGGTCGCCGCGTTCGCGAGCCTGAACAAGTCGCACGTCGACCGCACCCTCGCCGAGATCGTCCTGCGGGACCTCATCCCCGATGCCGGCAACCCCGACATCACCGCCATCGAGATCATGAACGCGACCGCCGCGTACTTCGGCGTCTCCATGGACGACCTGTGCGGCACCTCCCGCAGCCGCGTGCTGGTGACGGCCCGCCAGATCGCGATGTACCTCTGCCGGGAGCTGACGGACCTGTCCCTGCCGAAGATCGGCCAGCACTTCGGCAACCGTGACCACACGACCGTCATGCATGCCGACCGCAAGATCCGCGGCCTGATGGCCGAGCGGCGCGCCATCTACAACCAGGTAACCGAGCTGACCAACCGCATCCGCGTCCAGGCCCGCCGGGCCTGACGGTCCCGCTACGCGGGCGGCACCCGCACGCGCCTCCACACCACCCGGGCGGCATCCAGGACCGCGCGACCAGGAGACCGCGCGACGACGACCTTCGCGCCGTTGCGGCCTGCGCATCACGCCTCGTGCGGCATCCCTGCGCGCCTGCCGTACGGCGCGCGCTCGGCACGTCCCGTCCGCGCCCGGCGCACACACCGGGCGCGCCGTCTGGCGGTCGTTTTGTCCACCACCGATATCCACACCTGGGGAACTTCCTGGGGTCCCAGGCCTGCCTGGCCACCACGTCCGCTTGGCGTCCGAGCGTGCTGCGCCGCGACCGTCAGTGATCTTCATGGTCACCGCCGGGCGGCGGGTCATGGCAGCGTGATGGCCACTTCGCGGCGGTCCGTGTCGCGAATTCGGGGGCAAACCGGACACGGCAGGCGGTGTTCGCGACACGGTGCCGCTGTCAGTCGCAGGCACTTCCCGCCTACGGGAAGGCCGCCCCTTACTCGTCCTTCTGGCAGCGGCAGCGGGATCATGGGCTCCGACTCCCTGACTGTCTCGCCGCTCCCGGGCTGGGCGCGCACGGCTGCGCCCGGGAGCGTGCGGGGCGGTGGAGGCTGACCGATCGCGCCTGGCGGGCGCGGGTCGTGGGCGCGGGTCGTGGGTCGCGGAGGGCGGCGTTCGGGATGCGGCGACGCGTCCACCGGATGGAGCGTGTGGATGCCTCGAGCCCACTGGGTGGTTCCGCCCACAGCTTGTGGAAAACCTTGTGGACAGCGTCTGGCGCAGCCGGTGGAAGAAGGCGTGGACAGCCTGTGGACAACCGGGGGATCGCCTGTGGAGGGACAACGTGGTCCCTGGGGACAGCGCCTTGGAGTGTGGATATCCACTGCGCGAACCCACAGCGCCACCCACAGGATTTGCACCGGTCCGATGGGCCTCTGACCTGCGAAAACGTGAGTTATCCCCAGCATCCACAGGCCCTACTA
Organism: Frankia sp. RB5; assembly: GCF_059816245.1. NCBI lineage: Bacteria > Bacillati > Actinomycetota > Actinomycetes > Frankiales > Frankiaceae > Frankia > Frankia sp. RB5. The sequence continues at coordinate 81,480 of NZ_JCBATA010000001.1, read as the reverse complement.
CCACCACTAAAAGAGATCTCTCCTAGAAAGATCAAAAACTGAAAGTACTAGGGAGTGTGGACAACTTTTCAAGATCGCGAATCGCCGCCTTCTGTGCCACTTCGTGGGCTCCGAGTAAGCGTCCGCAACGGCGTCGGCCGCTCGCCGATGCCTCCTGGCACTCTGGGATGCTGATCGGTGTTCCCGACGGACTGACTCCGAACACCGGAGGGAACGACAGGAGGGGCTAACCATGAAGTTCCGGGTGGAACGGGACGAATTCACCGAGGCGGTCGCCTGGACCGCCCGCACGCTGCCGAGCCGGCCGACCACCCAGTTGCAGGTGCTGTCGGGACTCCTGCTCGACGCCACCGGCCCCATGCTCAAGGTCGCCGCCTACGACTACGAGGTGGCCGCCCAGAGCACGGTGCACGCGACCGTGTCGGAGGAGGGACGCGCCCTCGTCAACGGCAAGCTGCTCGCGGAGATCACCCGCGCGCTGCCCGCGGCTCCGGTCGACCTTGCGATCGACGGCACCAGGCTCGTCATCACCTGTGGGAACGCCCGCTTCGCGCTGCCGATGCTGCCGGTGGACGACTACCCCGGGCTGCCGGGCATGCCGCCCGTCACCGGGCACATCGAGGGATCGGCCTTCGCCGCCGCCGTCGCCCAGGTCGCGATCGCCGCCGGCCGGGACGACACGCTGCCGGTCCTCACCGGCGTCCGCATCGAGATCGAGGGCGACACGCTCACCCTCGCCGCCACCGACCGCTACCGGCTGGCGGTCCGCACGCTGAAGTGGCGACCGACCGAGGAGAGCACTGGCGAGGACGACGCCGCGGGCGCCCCCGTCACGGTCGCGCTCGTGCCGGCCCGCACGCTGCTGGACACGGCGAAGTCGCTGTCCGGCGCCGGGGTCGAGGTGTCCATCGCGCTGGGTACGGGCCCCTCCGGTGAGACCCTCGCCGGCTTCGCCGGCTCCACCCGGCAGACGACCACCCGGCTGCTCGAGGGCCAGTTCCCGCCCTACCGCAAACTGCTGCCGGACAGCTCGCCGCTGATCGCCCAGCTGGAGATCGCCCCGCTGCAGGAGGCGGTACGCCGGGTCGCGCTGGTCGCGGCGAAGACGGCGCCGGTGCAGCTGTTGTTCTCGCCCGACCACCTCGTCCTGGAAGCCGGCACGGGTGGCGAGGCCCAGGCGACCGAGACCCTCCCACTGACCTACGACGGGCCGGAGCTCGCGGTCGCGTTCAACCCGTCCTACCTGCTGGACGCGCTGGGCGCACTGGAGTCCGACGTCGTGCGGATCGGCTTCGCCAGCGCCGACGACCCGACCGTGGCGGCGAACAAGCCAGCGATCCTCACCGGCAAGGCCGCGGACGAGGACGGCGAGCTGCCCGACTACCGCTACCTGCTCATGCCGATCCGCCTCAACGGGTGACGTGCATCTCACGCATCTGTCCCTCGTCGACTTCCGCTCCTACCCGGCCCTCGACCTCACGCTCGGTCCCGGGGCGGTCACCTTCATCGGCGGCAACGGTCAGGGCAAGACGAACCTGATCGAGGCGATCGGCTACGTCGCGACACTGGCCAGCCACCGCGTCGCCGGCGACGCGCCACTGGTCCGCGACGGTGCCGAACAGGCGATCGTGCGCGCCCGGATCGTCCGCGGGGACCGGGCGGCGCTGGTCGAGCTGGAGATCGTGCCGGGGCGGGCGAACCGGGCCCGGCTGAACCGCGCCCCCGTCTCCCGCACGCGGGACGTGCTCGGCCTGCTGTGCGTCGTCCTGTTCGCCCCGGAGGACCTCGCGCTGGTCAAGGGAGACCCCGCCGGGCGGCGGCAGTTCCTCGACGATCTGCTCGTCGCCCGTGCCCCGCGGATGGCGGCGGTACTCGCCGACTACGACCGGGTGGTCCGTCAGCGCTCGACGCTGCTGCGCACCGCCGGGGCGGCGCGGCGCGCCGGCGGCCGGGGCGATCTGCGCACGCTCGAGGTCTGGGACGGCTACCTGGCCACCCACGGCGCCGAGCTGCTCGCGGCCCGGCTCGCCCTCGTCGAGGCGTTGCGCCCCGCGGTGGCCGACGCCTACACGGCGGTGGCCGGGGCGTCCTCGCCGGTGGCGCTCGAGTACCGGTCCAGCGTCCCGCTCCCCGAGGGCGGCGCCGGGCCGGACCTGCCCGCCGCGGCGGTGCCCGACCGGACGGCTCTGGCCGAGGCGATCCACGCCGCGCTCGCGGCCGCCCGAGCGCGGGAGATCGAGCGTGGGATGACCCTCGTCGGCCCGCATCGGGACGATCTGCTGCTGTCGATCGCCGCCCGCCCGGCCCGCGGATACGCGAGCCACGGCGAGTCCTGGTCGCTGGCCCTCGCCCTCCGGCTCGCCTCGTTCGACCTGCTGCGTGCCGACGACCGGGAGCCGGTCCTGCTGCTCGACGACGTCTTCGCCGAGCTGGACACGCGGCGCCGTGCCCGCCTGGCCGAGCTCGTCGCCCCCGCCGAGCAGGTGCTGGTGACGGCCGCCGTCGAGTCGGACGTGCCGGCGGAGCTCGCCGGTACCCGCTTCCATGTCGCCGATTCGGAGGTCCGCCGTGCCGGCTGAACCACCTGGTCCGCCGCTGGAACCACGTGACCCGCCCCCCGCTGGGAGCACAGCTGGGCGCGAGGCCGCGGCCGCCACGCCGGCACCGGCGTCCCCTGGACGGGGCGGCGACCTGGCCCGGGAGATCCTCGCTCAGGCGAAGCGCGACTCGCGGGAACGCGCGCGCGGCCGGCGTCCCGGTGGCGCGGTCCGCGGCGGGTTCGGACGCGGCTCCGCCGGCGGTTCCCGTGGTGGTTCCGCCGCCGGCGTCGCCAGCAGCGGTGACGATGAGGCGGGTCGCCCCGGACGCGGCGTCGACGGTGCGCCCGGCTCAGGCGATGGTTCCGCGGGTGACGGCCGCGCGGGCTCGCAGGGCGGCGCCGGGGACGCAGGCGGCCCCGGCCGTCCGTTCGGCGGCACCGGCACCGGCACCGGCGGCGTCGGTCGGCGGCGGTCGTGGGCGGGCGACGAGGATCAGCCTCCCCGCCGGCGGCGGCTGCCGGGCATCGCGAGCCCGGGCCGGGAATGGCGGGATCCGGTCGCCTTCGGCCCGGCGATCACCCGGCTGCTCGCCGCCCGCGGCTGGCAGGAGCAGGCGGCCGACGCGGGCGTGATCTCCCGGTGGGACGTCATCGTCGGCCCGGACATCGCCGAGCACTGCACGCCCGTGTCGCTGGTGGACGGACACCTGGAACTCGTCGCCGAGTCGACGGCGTGGGCGACCCAGCTGCGGATGCTGTCCCGGCAGATTCTCGGCATCCTGTCGCGGGAACTCGGCCCGCAGGCGGTCCGGCGGATCACCGTGCGCGGCCCGACTGCGCCGTCCTGGCGGCATGGCCCGATCCGCACCAGCGGCCGCGGCCCCCGGGACACCTACGGCTGATCATCTGTGCTGGGTGGCCGCGCCCAGCGGGTCGTGGAGGCGCGCCAGGCCCCTGGACCTGTCGGCCGGGTAGGGGAGTTCACCATCCCTCCGCTCGGCGCCCTGCGCAGACGTCAGGGGTCACCCTGCGTCCGCTATAGCGGGCTGCCGGGTAGACTGGTGGATACTTCCGCCCAGAACGAGGGGACCCGCCGCGTGGCCTACGACGCAAGTTCGATCAAGGTTCTTGAAGGTCTTGACGCGGTCCGCAAGCGTCCGGGCATGTACATCGGTTCCACCGGGGAGCGCGGGCTCCATCATCTCGTCTACGAGGTGGTGGACAACGCGGTCGACGAGGCGCTCGCCGGCTACTGCGACACGATCGTCGTGACCCTGCTGGCCGATGGCGGTGTCCGGGTGGTCGACAACGGCCGTGGCATCCCCGTGGGCATGCACCCGGTCAAGAAGATCCCCACCATCGAGCTGGTGCTGACCACGCTGCACGCCGGTGGCAAGTTCGACGGCGAGTCCTACGCGGTCTCGGGCGGTCTGCACGGCGTCGGCGTCAGCGTCGTGAACGCGCTGTCGACGAAGCTCGATGTGGAGGTCCAGCAGGGCGGCCACGTCTGGTTCCAGCCATATGTGGCCAGCCGGCCGGCGGCGCCGCTGGTCAAGACCGGTGCGTCGAAGAAGAGCGGCACGTCGATCACGTTCTGGGCGGATCCGGAGATCTTCGAGACCACCGAGTACAAGTACGAGACCCTCTCCCGGCGCCTGCAGGAGATGGCCTTCCTCAACAAGGACCTGTCGATCACGCTGATCGACGAGCGCGGCGAGGAGCGGGTCGAGGTCACCTACAAGTACGCCAACGGTCTCGTCGACTTCGTCGCTCACCTCAACGCCACCAAGGACGCCATCCACCGAAGCGTGATCTCGCTGGAGTCGAAGGGCGTGGGCCTCGAGGCCGAGCTCGCGATGCAGTGGAACGGCGGCTACTCCGAGTCGGTCTACACCTTCGCGAACACGATCAACACGCATGAGGGCGGGACCCACGAGGAGGGCTTCCGCGCCGCGCTGACCAGCGCCGTCAACGCCTACGCCAAGGACCAGAACCTGCTCAAGCCGGTCAAGGCGGGCGCCCGCGGCGGCGATGAGCGGCTCTCCGGCGACGACATCCGCGAGGGCCTGACGGCGATCATCTCGGTGAAGCTCGCCCAGCCCCAGTTCGAGGGCCAGACGAAGACGAAGCTCGGCAACACCGAGGCCAAGAAGTTCGTCCAGGAGATGTGCTACTCGGCGCTCAAGGACTGGTTCGAGGTGAACCGGACCGAGGCGCGGGCCATCGTCAGCAAGGCGCTCGACGCCCAGCGTGCCCGCATCGCCGCCCGCCAGGCGCGGGACCTGACCCGGCGCAAGGGTCTGCTCGGCGGCACCGGCCTGCCCGGCAAGCTCGCCGACTGCCAGTACACCGACCCGGAGCGCTGCGAGCTGTACATCGTCGAGGGTGACTCGGCGGGCGGCTCGGCGAAGGGCGGCCGGGACTCGAAGTTCCAGGCGATCCTGCCGCTGCGCGGGAAGATCCTCAACGTCGAGAAGGCCCGCATCGACCGGGTCCTGAAGAACACCGAGGTCCAGGCCCTGATTCAGGCGCTGGGCACCGGCATCCACGACGACTTCGACATCACCAAGCTCCGCTATCACAAGATCGTTCTGATGGCGGACGCCGACGTCGACGGTCAGCACATCCGCACCCTGCTGCTGACCCTGCTGTTCCGGTTCATGCGTCCGCTCGTCGAGGCCGGCCACGTCTTCCTGGCCCAGCCGCCGCTCTACAAGATCAAATGGGGGCGGGAGGACTGGGAGTACGCCTACTCCGACCGGGAGCGCGACGGCCTGGTCCAGCAGGGTGTGGAGTCCGGGCGCAAGCTGCCCAAGGACGCCATCCAGCGGTTCAAGGGCCTCGGCGAGATGAACGCCACCGAGCTGTGGGACACCACCATGGACCCGGACCGGCGCATCCTGCTCCAGGTCACCCTCGACGACGCCGCCGTCGCCGACGAGCTGTTCTCCGTGCTCATGGGCGAGGACGTCGACGCGCGTCGCAGCTTCATCCAACGCAACGCCAAGGACGTGCGTTTCCTGGACATCTAGGCGTCCCGGACAGCTCCGCGTGTCCTGGGCCCGTGCGCTCGCGGGGCGAGCGCCGGGTCCCCCTGACCAACTGAATCCCTCTGCCCTGGAAGGACCCCGTGGTCGACGTCCTACCGCCTCCCCCCGGCGACCGCATCGAACCCATCGGCATCGAAGTCGAGATGCAGCGGTCCTATCTCGACTACGCCATGTCGGTCATCGTCGGCCGCGCGCTGCCGGAGGTCCGGGACGGGCTCAAGCCCGTCCACCGCCGGGTCCTGTACGCCATGTACGACGGCGGCTATCGCCCGGACCGCGGGTACTTCAAGTGCTCCCGCGTGGTCGGGGACGTCATGGGTAACTACCACCCCCACGGCGACTCGGCGATCTACGACACGCTCGTCCGGCTCGCCCAGAGCTGGTCGCTGCGCTATCCGCTGGTTGACGGCAACGGCAACTTCGGTTCGCCGGGCAACGACCCGCCCGCCGCCATGCGGTACACCGAGGCCCGCATGGCGGCGCTGGCCATGGAGATGCTGCGCGACATCGACCAGGAGACCGTCGACTTCGCGCCGAACTACGACGGCCGTTCGCAGGAGCCGCTCGTCCTGCCCAGCCGGTTCCCGAACCTGCTGGTCAACGGCGCCGGCGGCATCGCGGTCGGAATGGCGACCAACATCCCGCCGCACAACCTGCGCGAGGTCGCCACCGGCGTGCAGTGGGCGCTCGACAACCCCGACGCGACCGACGAGGAGCTGCTCGAGGCGCTCATCGGCCGGATCAAGGGCCCGGACTTCCCGACGTCCGGCCTGATCGTCGGTCGGGGCGGCATCGAGGACGCCTACCGCACCGGGCGAGGCAGCATCCGGATGCGCGCCGTGGTCAACGTCGAGGAGAACAAGGGTCGTACCCAGCTCGTCGTTACCGAGCTGCCCTACCAGGTCAACCCGGACAACCTCGCGGAGAAGATCGCGGAGCTGGTCCGTGACAACAAGGTCACAGGCATCGCCGACGTCCGCGACGAGACGTCGGCCCGCATCGGCCAGCGCCTGGTCATCGACCTCAAGCGCGACGCCGTCGCCAAGGTCGTCCTGAACAACCTGTACAAGCACACCCAGCTGCAGGACACCTTCGGCGTCAACATGCTGGCGATCGTCGACGGGGTGCCACGCACGCTGCGCCTGGACCAGATGGTCCGTTACTACGTCGAGCACCAGGTGGACGTGATCGTCCGCCGCACCCGTTACCAACTGCGCAAGGCGCGCGAACGGCTGCACGTCCTCGACGGCCTGCTCATCGCGCTCGACCACCTGGACGAGGTCATCAACCTCATCCGCAACGCGGAGTCCGCCGAAGCGGCCCGCGGCCAGCTGATGGAACGCTTCACGCTGTCGGAGATCCAGGCCACCGCCATCCTCGACATGCAGCTGCGCCGCCTGGCCGCCCTGGAGCGCCAGCGGATCATCGACGAAGCGGCGGAGCTGCGCGCCCGGATCGCCGAGCTCGAGGCGATCCTCGCCTCCCCCGGGCGCCAGCGTGAGATCATCGGCGAGGAGCTCGCCGAGATCGTCGACAAGTACGGCGACGAGCGGCGCACCAGGCTGGTGCCGTTCGAGGGCGACATGTCCATCGAGGACCTGATCGCCCGCGAGGACGTCGTCGTCACCGTCACCCGCGGCGGCTACGCCAAGCGCACCAAGACCGACCTGTACCGCTCGCAGCGCCGCGGCGGCAAGGGCGTGCAGGGCGCGGCCCTGCGCGAGGACGACATCGTCGAGCACTTCTTCGTCACCACGACCCACCACTGGCTGCTGTTCTTCACGAACAAGGGCCGGGTCTACCGGGCGAAGGCGCACGAGCTGCCCGAGCAGGCCCGCTCGGCCAAGGGTCAGCACGTCGCGAACATCCTCGCCTTCAGCCAGGACGAGCGCATCGCCGAGGTCATGGCGATCGAGGATTACGAGGCCGCCCCGTACCTGGTGCTCGCCACCAAGCGCGGGCTGTGCAAGAAGACCTCGCTGCGCGACTTCGACTCCAACCGGGCCGGCGGCCTCGTCGCGATCAACCTGCGTGACGACGACGAGCTCATCGCCGCCCGTCTGGTCGCCCCCGGCGACGACCTGCTGCTGGTCAGCCGCAACGCCCAGTCGATCCGCTTCCACGCCGACGACGAGCAGCTGCGGCCGATGGGACGGGCCACCTCCGGCGTGATCGGCATGCGCTTCGACGCCGAGGACGAGCTGCTGTCGATGGACGTGGTCGTCCCCGACTCGACCGCCGACCTCCTCGTCGCCACCTCTGGTGGATACGCCAAGCGGACGCCGCTGGCCGAGTATCCGGTGCAGGGCCGCGGCGGCAAGGGGGTGCTGACCGCTAAGATCGTCTCGACTCGCGGTGGCCTCGTCGGCGCGCTCGTCGTCGATCCGGACGACCAGCTCTACGCGATCGCCTCCAACGGCGGGGTGCTGCGCACCATCGCCAAGGATGTCCGCCGTGCCCAGCGGCAGACGATGGGCGTCCGGCTCATCGATCTGGAGTCCGGTGTGCAGGTGGTCGGGGTGGCGCGCAATGCTGATGTGGAGGACACCGACGCCCGCGATGACGCCGGCGCCCAGGACGGCTGAGTTCCGGGCGGTCGAGGTCGGCGCCGGACGGCGGTGATTCACCGTCGCGTCAGCCGGCCGGCTGACGCGACGGTGCCGTGGAGGGGGTAACTGGTGTGCGCGCGACTCGTGTGTGCCGCCCAGGAGCGAACCGGGAGTAGTCCGTGAGCGACAGTCAGGATGATCGGCCGACTCGGTCGGCGGTCCACCGTGGCTCCTCCCCGGTCGCCGGGTCGGGGGCGACGCGGGACGGTGAGCGTTCTTCCCGGCCGTCCGGCCCGGCCGCCGGCAGCGGTCCGGACGAGGACGACGGTGACGAGACGGCGCTGATGCCCACGGCCGGCGGCCTCGGCTCGCCCGGCGACGACGAGCAGCCCGGTTCGGACCCGGCCCCCGCATCCGGTTCGGGCTCGGTGTCCGGTTCGGCATCGGCCTCCGCTGCCGGTGCCGGGTCGGGCGGCGGCGGGAAGGCGTCCGACGGCGCGGCGGGCGGCGACCGCTCGCGGCACTCCGAGTCGGCCGCCGACCATCCGTTCTTCCAGCGCCCCGAGCGGGCGGCGGGCTCTGCCGGGGACGGCGGCGACGAGCGGGCCGAACCCGGCGTCGCGGGACCGGCCAAGGGCACCCGGCAGGGTTCGCGTTCCACGGGCGGCGGGAGTTCACGTTCGACCGCCGGCGCGCGCTCCGCCTCCGCCACGGCCGGGGAAGGCTCGGGCTCGGGCGCGCCGGGGGTCTCCGGCTCGTCCAGGCGTCAGGACGCCACCCCGTCCGCAACCGGTTCGGGATCCCGGTCGTCCACGTCGTCGTCCACAGCCTCGTCCGCGGCGGCTTCGCTCTCCGCAGGGGCGTCCACAGCCGCGAAGTCCTCCGCCACCACCAAGCTGTCCACAGCAACGCTGACGTCCGCGGATCCACAGCGACCTGGCTCGGCCGGGCGCTCGGCCGTCTCCGGGCGGGCGGGAACGGCCGCCGGGAACGACCGTGACCGCCTGAACGACCGTGACCGTGACCGTGGCGACGGCCGGGACCGTGATCGCGCGTCGGGGCCGCCGATGTCCGCATCCGGCACGGCTCGCGCCGGCGGATCCGGTACCCGTGACGGCGACGCGGGCTCGGCTACCCGCACGTTCAACGCCGCCGCCGTATCCTCGCCCGCGACGCCCGCCGGCGCGGCATCGTCCGGAACCGGCCGGCCGACCGGCCTGCCCAGCGCCCGCACCGAGCCCCCGGGCGGACGGTCCCGGGAGACCGACACGATCTCCCTGGTCCGCCCGCCCAGCATGACGAGGAGCCGTACCACGAAGCCCGACATCAACCGTGCCGCGCCGGAGCGGGTGCCTGCCGCCGACGCGGTGCGGCCGGCAGCGCCCGCGTCGAGTCGCGCCGCGGCGAGCGCGACGGCGGCCTATGACCGAGCGCTCGCCGCGTCGGCGTCCGCGGGCAGCGCCACGGCCGACGCGCACCACCCGGTGACCGGCACCTCCCCGGACGCCCTCGCCGGCCAGCTCGACGACTTCGCGGCCGACCGGCCCTCCGCCGGCCCGTCCCCGTCCCGTGGAGCTGGTCGCCCGGGCACCGGTCCTGGCGCCGCTTCGGGCGCAAGCTCCGGATCGGGTTCCGGCCGCCCGCCCGCCGCCGGCCGGCGGGCCAAGCTGCGCCTATCCAAGATCAATCCGGTCACGGTGACCCGGCTGAGCTTCGCGTTCTCCCTGTGCGTCTTCGTCGTCCTGCTCGTCGCCGTCGCCGTCCTGTGGTTCGTGCTGAACTCGATCGGCGTCTTCGACAGCGTCAGCAAGGCGGCAGACACCCTGACCAACAGCAGCGCCAGCGACGTCCGAGGCTGGCTCTCCTTCGGCCGGGCCATGGAGATCAGCCTGCTCATCGGCGCGATCAACGTCATCCTGATGACCGCGCTGACCACCCTCGGTGCCCTGCTCTACAACCTGTGCGCCGAGATGATCGGGGGCATCGAGCTCACCCTGAGCGATCAGTAGCGCGAACGGGGCGGGGCCGGCGTCCACGCGGCGTCCCCCGTCCTGTATCGTTGCAGTCGTTGCCCGGACCTATAGCTCAGTCGGTTAGAGCGCTTCCCTGATAAGGAAGAGGCCGGTGGTTCAAGTCCACCTAGGTCCACGCGCGTTGGATTCCTCTGTTCGCTCCCCTTGGGGGAGCTTCCCGAAGGCCCGCGATGCTGGCCGGGGGGACGACCCCCCGAACCCCCCGAGGTGTGGCCGCCGTATCCCCTTGGACGGCTCCGGGGCTCGGTGCGTGGTTCGGGCTCGCGGTTCGCGGTTCGGGCACCTGCTTGTTCTTGTGGTTGGACGCTTGCTGCCCGAACCGGGCAGTTTCCGGGGCTCTGAGCTGTGTGTCTAGCCTGGTTGGCATGCGTGAGCTTGATCTGACCCTCGGGCTGCGAATCGATTCCTTTCTACGGTGGGCGCGGGATCGCGGCGAGCCGGTACCCGCCAGGGCGGCCACCCTCCTGCTGCTGTTGTTCGCGTGGCGTGGTGCGAAGGTGCGCGGCGGGTTGCCCGAGCCGACCGCCGGCCTCGTCCGCCAGATCTTCGGTACGGATCTGCCCGGTCTCGCGGCGGGCGGAGAGGCGGACGCCTCCGACTACCCGCGGGTGGCCGCCCTCCTCGTCGACCGGCGCCGCGCCGACGGGTTGCTCAACGCGAAACGGCAGGAGAAGCTGCGGTCGGTCATCACGGAGGTGTCGGCAGAGTTCCACCAGACGCTGGCCGCGCCGGCGAGATCGACCTGGCCTCGGTTCTACGGCGCCTTGCTGCGCGCCGACGGGGTGGATCCGTCGGACCCATCGGCGGTGCGGGGCTGGCTTGCCGGGTACCGGAAGCGGTCGTTCGCTGATCGTCGAGCCGCTATGGCGGTATCCATCGCGGTGATGACGAGGCAGACCGAGAATGTCGAGCTCGCCACCCAGACCCTCCTCGTTCGTCACCACCAGGGCTTTGCCGACCTGATGGTGCGCTACGAGCGGCTTCGCGACGGCGGCGGCGCCGCGTCCGCGAGTACGGCTGCGACAGCCGATGACGACGCCTGGCGGCACGAATTGATCGACAATACGGCCGAGGCGGGGATGGATGTCCTGATGGACCTCGGTTCCGCCGCTGGGCTGAGCCGCGCGTTGCGCATGGAGTTCCGTGACCTCGCCCCGCGCCTCGGTGACCGGGGAGCTGACAGGCTGCTCGACGAGCTCGTCGAACTGATCGACGACGATGTCTGCACTCCGCTGCCTGTCATGGACGAACCTCCGGTCGAGGAGCTCGCGGCCGCGGTGCGCGCGTCCCCGTTGCTGGCCGCGGCTGCGGACCTGGCGGTCTGGGTCGATGATCGCGGAGGTGTGCCGAAGGACGCGGACGGCGCGGCCGGGCGGTGGCCGGGTGCTTCGGACCTCGGACTGGCTGGCCCGGTGAGACGGGAACTGGATGAAATCGCGCTCGCCACGGACCTGCTGCGCCGGGTTGGCGGGGAGTTGCACGCCGGCGACGGGCTGGTGACCTGGAATTCCGGTGACCCGCACGACCTGGCCGTCTTCGGACTGGACGCTCTGGGTGGCGTTCTCGTCGGGCTGACCACATTGACGGCACAGCGACCGAGCGTGGACGACGGCAAGGGCGAGCTTCTCGCCACGCTCGTCCGCGAGCTGCCCTTTCTGCTGATCCGCATGGTCGGGGAGATCCATGTGTCGTACTCCCTGGCCCGGCTGGCAGCCGAACATCTCGCGTGGAGGTTGCCGCTGAACCCGCCGAACCAGGGACCAGCCACGATGAGCGCCGACGGCCCGTCCGCCGACGCGGGTGTCCTGAGATCGCAGCTTCGGTTGCCCGATGCTGACGGGACACGGGGGAACCTCGCCTACCAGCTGCCGTCCGACGCGGAGCTGGCCCGTCTGATCGGCCTACCGAACCTTGAGGAGGAGGACCGTGCCGAGCTTCTCGATGTCGCTGGCACTCAGGCGGTGCTCGTGGACCGTTGCGCCGCTCTTGGGGTGATGCGACGCGAGGATGACCGCATCGCGCTCACGCCGTTGGGCGTCGCCCTACTGCGGACCGCGCTGGTGATGGCGGGAGGTGAGGCGCCGACCACCGCGGACCTGGCCGTGGTCGGCTCCGACACGGTTGTCGGCTGGCTGGAGCACTGGCCGCCCCACGCACATGAGGCCGGCGTGCTTGCCTGGGTGAATGCCCACGGCGGTGGCGCCGATGCCTGGCAGGCGATCCTCGCCGCCTCCGCCGGCCGGAGCAATCACGGAGTCCTCGGCCTGCTCGGGGCCGTGCAGGCGGCCGCGCCGGGTGCCCCGGTGCAGCCCGAGCCCGGGCCGGCTCTCCTCTCCCTGTCGGATCCACAGGATGAGGCCCCGCTGCTCACGGCCCTGGCGACGTTCGTCGACCATCCGGTTATCGGGGCCTACACCGTGGCGGTGCTGCGCCAGCGTGGGCAGATCGTCGCGGACCCGCCGCTGTCGGCGAGAGCGGTCGTCATCGGTGACCACCTCAGCTCCCTCCTCGCCGAGGCGCGCATGCGTGCCATCGCCGACGAGCTGAACGCTGTCCAGGGTCTGGCGGCGGACGCCCCGCGGCGGGAACCTTCGGAGAGCGGGTCACCGAAGCCCGTCGGCGTCGAGCTGGTCTGCGCAGCCTTCGACCAGGCGGCGCTCGACTGGCCGGGCGGTCCCCAGAACCTGGTGCGTCATCTCGTCGCCACAGACGTCCTCTATCTGATGGAAGTTCTGCGGGTTCTCGGCGAGCACCATCCGGACCAGGCGATCGCCCGGCCCAGCGGCGCGGCTGCCGATGCTCGGGACCGACCGCCGTCCGAGCGCCGGGGAAGATCTTCGGCTTCGGGTCGGATGTCAGCCCGCCCGGCTCGCAAGCAACGACACCGCTGAGTGTCGGCCGCCCTTGCCCTGGGCTGGCGCCGTGAGCGTGATCTGCGGGTGATCAGGGTTGACCGACCCAGGTCACCCGCAGCACGGTGACTGCGACCAACCGCTGCTCGATGCTGTATGTCAGCAGCCCGAAACCGAAGACGGCGCGCCACAGCTCCGTGCGCTTGTCGTACGTGCCTAGCCGGTATGGGTCGGCCCCGGTCGTCAGGGCCAGACCGACACCGCGCGGCGGTCAGCCGCCGATGGTGGATGGGCACCGTGACGGGCCTGTGGATAACTCGGGGAGGCCCGGACGGGCGATGCGCAGAGAACGGTCGTGTGTTCGAATGACGCCGTGAGTGCGTGTTCGCTGTGCGACCATGAGTGGTCCTATCACCACGGATCCGGGTCAATATCACTATGGGTGACCTGTACGTTCGGATCCGAGGGGTGCTACTGCCGGCGGACCGTGGCGGAAGCGCACGCGGAGCTCGGCGGCCCGCCCGGGCCGGAGTGCGTCACCTGTGGGCAGCGCCCGGCAGAGGACACCCAGTGCCGGGCCTGCCGCGAGGATCGGCAGCGCCGCTCCCGGGAGGAGTTCGCCGCGTGGTGGAGCCAGCTGACCCGGCACGCCGGCGGTGGTGCCGGTGGCCGCGCCGGTCGTTGGCGGTCACCATGATCTGGAGTTATCCACAGGGTGGGAGGCTGGTTCGGGGTGCCCATCCATGACGATCGTGGCGGTTGGGTCGCTGGCAGGCCCGACCGTGCCCCGACGCGCGACGATCCGTGCCGCCGCCTGCGGTCGCCGTCTGCCAAGCTCGTAGCACCACGCGACGCGGGCCCGCGTCGCGTCGCCCTCGCGCGTTCGCGCGCCGGCGTTGGACGGAGAAGGAGTAGCTCGCCATGGCCTCGCGTACCGGACGATCCGATGCGGCGACCGAGCAGCGTGACCTGCGGGTCCGGGTGCTCGGAGCGCCGGTCGACAGCTACCCCGCCGTTCCGGAGGAGGTTGGGCGGGGCAGCGCGCGGCGCATCACGGAAGTGGGCGAGGAGATCCTGCACCGCCCGTGCCGCCCGGTCACCGAGTTCGGCACCCCGGAGCTCGCCTCACTCATCGACGACATGTTCACCTCGATGTACGTGGCCGAGGGGGTGGGCCTGGCGGCGAACCAGATCGACGTCGACGCCGCGCTGTTCGTCTACGACTGCACCGATGACGACGGCGTGCGCCACGTGGGGCACATCGCCAACCCGGTGCTCGAAGAGCCGGACCCCGCCGAGCGCCGCCTGATCAAGGGGGACGAGGGCTGCCTGTCCGTGCCAGGCGCCTACATGGAGGTCCCCCGGCTCGAACGGGCCGTCGTCCACGGCCAGGACCAGACCGGTGCCCCGCTGCGCCTGGAGGGCACCGGCCACTTCGCCCGCTGCCTGCAGCACGAGACCGACCACCTGCGCGGCAGCCTCTACATAGACCGGCTGTCCAGCCGGGGGCGGCGCAAGGCACTCAAGGAGATGGAGGAGCGCCGCGACGAGGTGCTCGCCCGCCGCGTCGAGGTCGCCCAGACCCTGGGCCGCTGACGTCGGCCCGCGTGCCGGGCACGCGCACCATCCGAGCCACCGGGTTCGCCGGCCGGCGAGGGGGCGCGCCCGCTAGGTTCGGTGTCGCCCGGTTCCGGGCTGGCGGGCTGGCAGTCGGCCGATGGGGCGGACGGCGGATGGCGGATCGCGGGGAAAGGTGGGGTCGGCGGTGGACGCGGCGTTGCGGGAGATGGCCGAGGCGGCGACGGGCTTCATGCCCGTCGAGGAGGGTGCGGCGCTGTACGCGGCGGCCGCGGGCGTGCCGGCCGGCGGGCTGATCTGCGAGGTCGGCACCTACTGCGGCAAGTCCACCCTCTACCTGGCCGCCGCTGCCCGCGCGGCGGGTGCGCGGGTGGTTACCGTCGACCACCACCGCGGCTCGGAGGAGAACCAGCCGGGCTGGGAGTACCACGACCGCTCGCTGGTCGACCCGCGCACCGGCCGGCTCGACACCCTGCCGTTCCTGCGCCGCACGCTGGAGGAGGCCCGGGTCGAGGACGTCGTGACGGTGGTCGTGGGGCGCTCGGAGCAGGTCGGCGGCTGGTGGTCCACCCCGGCGGCGATGCTGTTCCTCGACGGCGGGCACACCGAGGAGCAGGCCCAGGCCGACTACGAGGCGTGGGCGCGGCACGTCGTCCCCGGCGGGATGCTCGCCATCCACGACGTGTTCCCCGACCCGGCCGACGGTGGCCAGGCGCCGTACCACGTTCTGCTGCGCGCTCTCGACGACGGTTTCCGCGAGCAGTCGCGGACCGGCTCGCTGCGGGTGCTACGCCGCGTCGACTGACCGGCAGGCGCACGCCGGCACGGACTCCGGGCCGGTCGGGAGGTCGTCGCCGCGGAAGACCCGTTCGGTGACCCCGCCGGCGAGCGTGTCGGCCGCGAGGATCACCGCAGCCGCCGTCCACGTCGACTGCTCGACCGGCCAGAACGTGCTGTTCGCGAACTGCCAGCCGGTCCAGTAGCCGCCGCCGTCGTGCCGCAGGTGCTGCATGTCGGCGACGAGGCGCGCGGCGGCGGCCGTCTCGCCGACCAGGTGCAGGGCGATCGCCAGCTCGCAGGTCTCGGCGCCGGTGACCCACGGCTCGTCGGCCACGCAGCGGATCCCGAGGCCGTCTACGACGAACTCGTCCCAGCGGGCGGCGAGGCGCGCCCGGCCGGCCTCGCGGCGCAGCGCACCGCCGATCACCGGGTAGTACCAGTCCATGGACCAGCGGTCCTTCTCGGCGAAGTGCTCGGGATGCGCGACCAGGGCGTGGTGCAGCGCGCCGGTCGCCCGTTCCCAGGCCGGCGGCACCTCGTCGACGAGGGAGGCCAGCGCCATCCCGCAGCGCAGGCTGTGCAGGGTGCTGGAGCAGCCGGTGAGCAGCGCCAGCGGGTAGTCGGCACCGTCGGCCGAGCGCGCCCACCAGATCTGGCCGCTCGGCGCCTGCATGTCGACGACGAAGTCGAGGGCGCGGCGCACCACCGGCCAGATCCCCGCGACGAACTCCTCGTCGCCGGTGGCCAGCCAGCGGTGCCAGGCGGCGGTCGCGACGTAGGCGCACTGGTTGCTGTCGGCGAAGTCCTCCTTGACCGCGCCGCCGACGTAGCTCGTCGCCCACGACCCGTCCGGCCGCTGGTTGCGGCGCAGCCAGGACCAGGCGGCGTCGGCGGCGCCGGGCAGACCGCCGAGGTCGAGCGCCATCGCGCATTCCAGGTGGTCCCACGGGTCGGTGTGGCCGCCCGCGTACCAGGGGATGGCACCGTCGGGTTCCTGGACGGCGGCGATCGCGGTCGCGGTCGCGGTGAGCGCCTCGGGGGTCAGCACCAGAGCAGACTCAACCGACCGCACTCGTGACCTCCGGTTTCCGCAGATACAGCACTACGCTCTTGCCGACGACCGGGTTGAGGATCCGTTCCGCGGTCCTGGTCACCCGGGGTGCGCGCATCATGTCCCACACCAGTAGGCGGTGGTAAAGCCGCGTCGCCGGGTGGTCGTCGTCATGGACACCGACGAGACACCGCAGCCACCAGTACGGCGCGTGCAGCGCGTGGGCGAAGTGCGTGCCGACCGGTTCCAGCCCGACGGCCGTCAGTCGCTCGCGCAGCTCCGCCAGCCGGTAGATGCGGACGTGGCCGCCCTCCACCGTGTGGTAGGCCGTCGACAGGCTCCAGCACACCTGCTCGGGGAAACGGTTGGGGACGGTGACCGCCACCCAGCCGCCGGGCCGCACCACCCGGGCGATCTCCGCCATCGCCGCCGTGTCGGCCGGCAGATGCTCGAGGATCTCCGCGGCGATGACCCGGTCGAAGGTCCCGTCCGCGAACGGCAGGGCCAGCGCGTCCCCGCGCACCCCACCGGCCCGCGCCGTCGGCGGGGACTCGCCCTCGAGGGCCATCGCGCCGAGCATCGCGTTGACGCCGGCGACCTCCCCGTGCGAGTAGTCCAGCGCGACGACGTCGGCGCCGCGGCGGAACGCCTCGAAGGCGTGCCGGCCGGCGCCGCAGCCGAGGTCGAGCAGCCGGCAGCCCGCGGGGACGGGAAAACGATCGAAGTCGACGGTCAGCATGGGGCGCGGCGGTCAGCCGGCCAGCGTCGGCGAGCCGGTCACCGCCGCCGGCGAACCGGCCACGGCCGCCGTCTGCTCCGCCGACCAGACCGTCGGCACCTGCGTCGTCCACGACCAGGCCGAACCCGGGTAGGGCGTGCTCGGCGTCCCGCCGACGGCGGCGATGCGCCCGGCGTACCACTCGGCGGTCGCGGCGCTCGCCGACCGCCAGGAGAACCGCTCCTCCACCCGGCGGCGACCCGCGGCCCCCATCCGGGCCCGGCGCACCGGGTCGTCGAACAGCGTGCCGATCGCGTCAGCCAGCGCGGCCGCGTCGCCCGGCGGGACCAGCACCGCGGCCTCGCCGTCATCCCCGGCGACCTCGGGCAGCGCGCCGGCGGTCGTCGCGACCAACGGCAGCCCGCAGGCGAGCTCCTCCACCGCCGGCAGGCTGAACCCCTCGTACAACGACGGCACGACCGCCACCTCCGCCGAGCGCAGCAGCTCCACCAGCTCCTGTTCCGGGATGCCGGAGCGGAACGTGACCGCGTCGGTCAGGCCCAGCTCGGTGACCCGGCGCTGCGCCTCGCCGCCCTCGCGGACCTTCCCGACGCAGACCAGGTGCGCGCCCGCCCGCTCGCCGCGCAGCCGGGCCAGCGCCTCCAGCAGCACGCCGAGGCCCTTGAGCGGCACATCCGCGCTGGTCACGACGACGATGCGGCCGGGCACGGCCCGGTGACCCGCGGGCGCCGGGGTGAAGACGTCCGCGTCCACACCGAGGGGCACCGTGTGCATGAGTTCCGAGCGCAGGCCCATGTCGGTGATGATCTCGCGGCGCGAACTCTCCGACGGGATGACGATGCCGTCCAGTCCGCGCGCGACCCGGGCCTGCATGGGCAGGAACGAGTACCACCGGCGCAGTCCGAGGCGGGCGGTGAACGACGACGCCGCGGCCAGGTGCAGCCGGCGGTCCACGGTGATCGGATGGTGCACGGTGCTCACCACCGGGATGCGGTAGGGCCGCAGCGCCGCCCGCAGCGCCAGCAGGCCATAGCCCAGGCCCTGGTTGTCATGGACGATGTCGAACGGCGGGCGCCCGCCCGACGCCCGCGGCCGCAGCGCCTGGTAGGCCCGCAGGCTGAACGACAGCGGCTCGGAGAACTGCCCGGTGCGCATCATCGCGACCTCGACGGCGTCGGGCAGCGAGCGCAGTTCGGACATGCCGGGCCAGCGGAAGGGGTCGGGCTCGCGGTAGAGATCGAGGCTGGGCAGTTCGGTGAGTCCGACGCCGTCGTCCAGCTCCGGGTACGGCGGCCCACTGAGCACCTGCACGTGATGGCCCAGGGCGACCAGTTCGCGGGACAGATGTCGGACGTACACCCCCTGGCCACCACAGGTGGGCAGGCTCCGGTACGACAACAACGCGATCCGCAAGTGTGCGCCCTCCGTCCGCTCGGGCCATGTTCTGGTCCCTCGACGTCGAGGGTGGCGCCATCTCGCACATTAGGACATTCCATTCGGATCTTCACTGGAATCGGCCAGCCAGTGACCTGGCCGGTCCCGACGTCGGCCGGATGCCGCTCGCTTCACGGTCACCGGTGACCAGCCGGCCCGCGCCGCCCGACCGGGCCGCCGATGGCATCGTTGCCGGCGGCCCGGTCGGGATCAGGCTGAGATCAGTCGTTGTCGACGAGGACGACCTCGGCGGCGATGTTGCCGCGGGTGGCGCGCGAGTACGGGCACAGCGCGTGGGCGGCGTCGAGCAGTTCCTGAGCGGTGTCCCGGGCCACATCCGGGATCTGCGCCTCGATCCGGGTAGCCAGGTCGAGGGACTCGGTGTCGCTGTCGCGCACGAGCGCCACGGTCACTGACACGGCGGAACCCCCGACGTCGACCTTCCGTCCCCGCGCGACGGCCTTGAGCGCGCTGTGGAAACACGCCGCGTAGCCGGTGGCGAACAGCTGCTCGGGGTTCGTGCCGGGGCCGTCGTCGCCGCCGAGGCCCTTCGGGATGGACAGCTCGAGGTCCACCCGGTTGTCGCTGGACGCGACCCGGCCCTCGCGGCCGCCCCAGGCTGTGGACGTCGCCGAGTAGATGGTGGTTGTCATGTCTCGCTCCTCTGTGGATGGCGGGAACCGCGTGCCGCCAGCACCCGGTCGGGCCTGGCCCCAATTATGCAACCACATCGGTGTTCTAAATATTCGCCGTCCGGGGCACCGTTGCGCCTTAGCCTGGGCCTATGGCGAAGGAGGAGCCGGGCGCGGCCACCGGCCCGGACACGACCCTGGCCGGGAGCCCGGGCACGGGCTCGGACGCAGGACCGGGCCAGGGACTGGGCGCGGGACCGGGTACAGGTCCTGACCTGGGGCCGGACGCGGCTCTGGGCGCGGAGCAGGCCGGTCGTCCGCGCCGGGGGCGTCCCCGCGACGCGACGATCGACACCCGGGTGATCGCCGCGGCTGTGGACGAACTCGCCGAGCACGGCGTCGGCGGGTTCAGCGTGAACCGGGTGGCGCTGCGCGCCGGCGTCGCCAAGCGCGGCATCTACGCCCGTTGGCCGGACCGCGACGACCTCGTCCTCACCGCGCTCGGCACGCTCGCCGCCGGGCTCGTCCCGCCCCGCACCGGGGGGCTGCGCTCCGACCTGCTGCACCTCGCGCCGTTTGTGGACGCCGTGTTCCTCGAGCCGCGGATGTCGGTCCTCGCCCGGTGCATGGCCGAACTGCGCCGCTTCCCCACCCTGTACGCCGCGTTCCGGCGGGAGTCGGTCGACCGGTGCGCGGCCGCCATCGAGGACGCGTTCCATGACGCGGTGCTGCGGGGAGAGGCGCGCGCCGACCTCGACACCGACCTGGCGAGCAGCGCCTTCCTCGGCGCGCTGATGGCTCGGCACGCGTTCGGGGCCCGCGCACCCTCCGACAACCGCGCCTACCACCTCCGCCTGGTCGATTTCTGCCTGGCCGCCGTGCGCCCCGCCCCCGGACCGGCCGCTGACCCGCCGGCGCCCGTCCACAGCCTCTGACCAGCGCGAACGCCACCGCTTGCGACGGTTGTCCACCGATGGTCACCGTCCGCCGGCCGAGTGGTCACCGTCCGCCGGCCAGGTGGGCACCGTGGGATCCGCCGACGACACCGGAGTAGCCGGTGAGGGGCACCGTCCAGGCGATGGCCGACCGCCGGTGACCGCCGCCCACCGGCGGGCCTGATGGACAGGGCGATGCCCTGTGGATGACCACCGTGCGATGACCATCGAGGGGCCTCGGCGCACGTCGCCCCCAGACGAACCCCTCGTCGAGGCTCGCGGCACACCTCCGCCCTCACGGCCACTGTGGATGAGCATCGGGGCGGGTTCATCGATGTCCCTCGAAGGTCACCGATCAGCTGGTCGGACGCGCGTCCGGGGCCCGGCATCATCCCAGCTCAGGGGGATGATCGTGGCTGCGGTCAGGCGGTTGTCCACAGCGCGGCGCGCGGGCCGTCCGACCGACTGCGCACATCGCGGAGCCGCGGCTCGCGCGCCTCGTCCGCGGTGATGGTGAACGGCTTCGCCGATGACCGTCGCTGGGGCAGCGTCGCCCGTCCCCGCCGACTCCGCTGGTCGGTTCGCCTGACGGTCGCCCTTCGGACTGACCGCCGCGCCGCACGGAACGCTGGTGGTCACCGTGCATCTGGTGACCCATGGCCGAGGGAGGGCAGCGTTGGTTGTCCACAGGCGCGCGGGGAGGAGCACCGGGTCGGTCACCATGGGCATCGTTCGCGATCCGCTGCCCGTGGATGGGCATGGATGGCCGGTCGTCCACCTGGCGAGGCGGACGGTGCCCACGTCGACGAACCGCGGTGCGGGTCATTCGCACGCGGTGGCCCCGCTGGGGTTCTCGGTGTGTGTCCCCAGCCGGCCATCGAATCGCGCGACCGGCGATCCGATCGCGATGACCACGCTGGGGCCCTGGTCACCCCGATCGATCGACTGTCCCCAGCCCCTGGAGAGGCACCGTGCCGCACGCCGGACGGCACGTGGGACGCGGGATCGCGACTGTGCCCCAGGGCTTGGCCCGACTGCGGACGGCTGCTGTGGAGGAGCACCGGGCCGGGCAGTCGATGACCATCCACGGTCACCGACCGACCGCTCCGCCGTGAGCCGCGGGTCGCGCATCATCCCAGCTCAGGAGGGTGATCGCGGCGGTGGCAGGCCGTCGTCCACAGTGCGGCGCGCGGGCCGTCCAACCGACTGTGGACATCGCGCCGCCACCGCCCACGCGTCTCCTCCGCGGCGATGGTGAACGGGTTCGTCGATGACCTTCGATCGGGGCAGCGTGAGCCGCGCCGCCTTCCGCGGTTCGCCGGTTCACCTGTTGATCGCCTCGCGATCCGACCCATCGCGGAGCGCGAGGCGCGGGCGGTCACCGTGCATCGAGCTACCCCTCACCTCGAGGGGGCAGCGTGGTTGTCCACAGGTGCGCGTGGAGGAGCAACGTGGTGGCCGTGGTGGTCATCGTGGGCACCGTTCGGGGTCGCCTGCCCGCGGATGGGCACGGATGTCCGGCTGTCCGCGGGCAGGCCGAGCGGTGCCCACGAGAGGAATCCGCCGACGAAGGCACCTGTGCCCTTCCAAGCGGCTACGTGGAGTTGTCCCCAGGCCGCTGGAGGGGCACCGTCGTCGATGTGCCCAGGGAGAGCGGCCGGCGGCCCTGCCGCCGGCCGCCGGAACCGCTGACGGTCACTGTGCCCGGCCGCCACGGTGACCGGGCCTGGGCCTGGTCACCGCCCCCGGCGTCAGGGCATCGCCAGCTCGGTGTTCGGACCGTGCGCCGTGCCCACGATGCCCGAGGACGGGCCGGGCACACCCGACACGACCCTGACCATCCCGGGGCAGCGTGCCGAACGGTGCCCCACGCCCCGCTGTCGCCGCCGAGGCCGCATGCCGGGCCGGGGCCCACCCATCTCGGGGCTGTGACCTGTTGGAATCCATCCCGGCGGGGTTATCCACAGCCGCCGGGGCATGGTGCTGGCTCGCGGAGTCATCGGCCAGGGCGGAGCGCCGTTCGACCGGCGTCGCCGGCGGATCCAGCACTGTCCACAGGGCCCGCCGGCGGGGCCGGTCAGGGTCGCCACGGTGCCCCCGCGGGGCCATCCGTCCGGCCGTCCACAGGCCGCTCAGGCGATGACGGCTGAGCGCGGGTTCACCGATGGTGAAGACGGGCCATGGGCGGTCAGCGTGATGACCCAGGCAGGACGTTGTCCACACCCGGGCGGGCACCGTACGGGCGCGAGTGGAAATGGACGGGCTACTTCCGGGCGTCCGTGCTGAGCGCGCAGATGTCGGTGACCATCGGTGGCCGGGGGGCGAAGCGCTGCGCGACCCACGTCATCAGATCGGGCATGGAGGCGCCGAGGATCGAGCCATGGTCGGCGAGTGGATACCGTCGGTAGTCCACCGGCGTCCCCTGCCCGCACAGGCGCCGCACCACCCCGTCGCTGACCGGCCGGCGGATCACCGCGTCGAGGTCGCCCTGCAGGAGCAGCGTCGGCGCCATGAACCGCGTCACCTCCGCCTCCTGCCGGGCGAAGCCGGGCGCGAACGGCGCCTGGGCCAGCGGGTCCACGGTGAACGCGGTGCCGGTCGACGTGCCGATGCTCGCCCCGAGCAGGTCGGCGGCGCAGCGGGTGCGGGCGATCCCCAGCAGCCGCCGGCCGGTCGGCGTCAGGTAGCGATCGAGGTCGATGCGCGGGTCGGACGCCGCCAGCCCGGCCGTCGCCAGCAGCAGGTAGCCGACGCCGTCGGGGTTGCGCCGCAGCGTGGCGAGGGACGCGGTCAGATCCGCGAGCGGGGCGGTGGCGACC
The DNA here is from genome assembly GCF_059816245.1 of Frankia sp. RB5. Lineage (NCBI taxonomy): Bacteria > Bacillati > Actinomycetota > Actinomycetes > Frankiales > Frankiaceae > Frankia > Frankia sp. RB5. The sequence goes on along the minus strand of NZ_JCBATA010000001.1, from coordinate 58,489 downwards.
ACCCCACGGATCCGCAGGTCCGGCGCGTAGACCGCCGCCTGTGCCCCGGCGGCCAGCGCGGCCTGCCCACCCTGTGAATAACCCCAGGCGACGACCTCGTCCCCGGCTCCGGTGGCACGCAGGGTCCGGGCCGCGCGGGCGGCGTCGAGCACGGCCCGGCCCTCCGGCGAGGCGACGTAGATGGCATGGTCGCCCGGCGTGCCCAGCCCGGCGTAGTCCGTCAGCGCCACGACGTACCCGGCCTGGACGAGGGGGATCGTCCAGAGGGCGGGGCCGAGCACCGGACGGGCCCGCGACGGTGCGCAGGAGTCCGCGATCCCCGTGGTGCCGTGCGCGAACGACACGACCTTGCGGCCGCCAGTGGGAACCGGAACCCGAGCATCGGGCGCGAGGACGATGCCGGAGACCGCGGCGGTCGCCTGACCGGCGGGCCGGGACAGGTAGGTGATCCGCCAGGCCCGGACCCCGGCCGGCGCACCGTCGATCACGCTGTGGGTGAGCAGGTCACCAGGTGCGCCGGCCGCGGCGGAGCGGCCCGTGCGGGCCGTGCGGGCCGGGTCTCCCACCGCGGTGTCCGGACCGGGGATCTCCCGGGCGGCGCCGCCGCCGCGTCCGCAGGCGGTGAGCGGGAGCAACGCCGCCAGTGGGAGCAACGCCACCAGCAGCGGGAGCACGCCCGGCGCCCGGCGCCCGGTGCGCCAGCGGAACCTGGGCGAGCCAAACCAGTGTGTGTACGAACCGTTGGATTCCGATGAATCCTCGTCCGGAACGATCCAGGGGAAACGCACCGAATAAGCCTATGGTTCACCCGGTATGCCTTCGACGCTGGTGTGTCGCTCCTGTCGCTCCTGTCGATCCGGTGTCCGATTAGCGAGGATTCGGCTGCGCGGCTGGAGCCGACCGCGTTACGGCGCGGTCGGGTGGATCGCAGTGCGCGCACGGCCGCGCCCCTGGCTGGCCGCCGCGCCGATCAGCGGCTTCTGCCGCGCCTTCGCGATGGACACCGACTGCGGACTGCCTGTGGATCCGGGGCTGATGCCCGGTGGTGCCGGCCGAAGGTCTCGGAGCAGTCGATACCCTTACGGTGTCCCCAGGCGGGTGCGGGGCGGTGGCACGGAGATCAAGGGCGGTCTCCCTGGCGTGTCCGACCCTGTCGCCCTCACACCGGCGGAGGCCCCGATGGTGACCACGTTCGCGTCGAGCACACTCGCTCTAGGACCCAGTGCCCTGAGCGCCGACGGCCTGGTCAAGGCCGGCCTGGTCATCGTCCTGCTGATCGTGTTCGCGGAGTCCGGCCTGCTGGTGGGCTTCTTCCTGCCTGGTGACTCGCTGTTGTTCACCATGGGGATGCTGATCGCCCGGGACGAGATCTCCACGCCGCTGCCGGTGGCCGTGATCCTCATCGGGTTGGCCGCGATCGCGGGCGACCAGGTCGGGTACATGATTGGTCGCAAGGCGGGGCCGGCGCTGTTCAACCGTCCCGACTCACGCCTGTTCCGGCAGGAGTACGTGACGAAGGCGAATGCCTTCTTCGAGAAGAACGGACCGCGATCGATCGTGCTCGCCCGGTTCGTTCCGATCGTGCGGACCTTCACGCCGGTCATCGCCGGAGTGAGCCGGATGAACTACCGGACGTTCGTTCTTTACAACATCGTCGGCGGGCTGCTCTGGGGCTGCGGAGTGACCCTCCTCGGGTACTTCCTGGGGTCGATCGACTTCATTCACAAGAACATCGAGGCGATGCTCATCCTCGTCGTCCTCGTGTCGGTGCTGCCGATCCTCGTCGAGTACCTCCGCAGCCGGCGGCGCCGGTCCGCGGCCGGCGGCCAGGGCGGTGCGCGCAACGGCGGCGGGACCGCCGGCGGCAGTGCGGTGACGGGCGGCGACGGACAGATCGCGACCTCCAGGGCCCACGGCGAGGCGGACGAGGCGGACTTCGATCCGGCGGCGACGATGCAGCTGCGCCGGAGCGGGGCGGGAGGCTATCCCGCCGGGCAGCGCCCGGCCGGTCAGCACCGCCAGGCGGCCAGGGACTGATCGCGCGACAGGCGCCGCGCAGGCAAACGGTCCCGGCGAGCTCCGCACCGATACGGGGGGAGTCGGCGGGCGCCCGCCGGGACCTGGTGGTCACCGTATCGGGTCAACGAGGGCCGTGTCGCCCACCAGCCAGGGGCATGACATAGAAATGCCAGGTAGGAGCCCTAATCGTCGGCATGTGACTATATTCACACCCGGATGGGGGGCTGTCGGGGATGTCACCCCGAGCGATCAAAGGGCGTCCAGACCGCGCTCCCCGGTACGCACCCGCGCCACCGCGTCGACCGGCAGTACCCAGATCTTCCCCGCACCGCTCGCGGACGACGCGGCGGCGCTTCGAATCACGCTCAGGACGTCCTCGACCTCGGAATCGGGCACCACGCACTCCACCCGTACGGCGCTCACGGACTCGTCGTGGAAACGCCGTCCGCGGTACGTCTCCGTTCGCCACAGCTCCGTGCCGAAACCGGTGACCTGGCTGATCGTCATACCATGGATACCGAAGGTGCCGAGGGCGGCGCGAACGTCATCGACCCGGTGTGGCCGCAGGATCGCGGTGACAAGTTTCACGACGGTTTCTCGCCCTCGCTTCCGAAGTGCGGTTTCATCGCGGTGAAGCGTAGAGCCGGCAGGTGACGGATCCGTCTCTCGGAAATGTCATCGAATGGCGTAACGGAAGGATGTCAGATGTCCCTGCTCGACCGCGGCACTCCCCCCGACCCGTTGGACGTGCTGCCCGTCCGCCCGCTGTTCAGCCTCACCAGCACGGATCTGGCCGACGGCAGCGCCCTGCCGCTCGCCCACGTCGATCCGAGTGCGGGGGGCGCGGGCACCTCCCCGCAGCTGGCCTGGTCCGGCCACCCGGAGCAGGCCGAAAGCTTCGCCGTCACCTGCTACGACCCGGACGCGCCGACGGGCAGCGGCTTCTGGCACTGGGTTCTCGTCGATGTGCCGGCTTCGGCCACCGCGCTGCCGACGGGCGCGGGCGGCGGTGCGTTCCCCGGCCTGCCCGCCGGCGCCTACCACGTCCGCAACGACTACGGCTCGAAGGAGTACGGTGGCGCCGCGCCGCCGCCCGGCGACGTCGTGCACCGGTACGTGTTCGTCGTGCACGCGCTGGACGTTCCCAAGCTTGAGATCAACGACGAGGTCTCGCCGGCGGTCGTCGGCTTCAACCTCGCTTTCCACACCCTCGCCCGGGCCGTGCTGCGGGTGACCTACCAGCGGTGACCATCCCGGCCCTGGCCGCGCGGTAGGGGACACGGCCGCCGGGCGCCCGGGCCCGACCCGACGCCCCCGCCCGCCCGGCGGGACGCGGCGCGACACGCCCGACCACACCGGGGCATGCCGGGTCGGGGTGGTCGCCCGGCACCAGGGTGGGAAGTCGGCGAGGGTCGTTTCCATCGCGTTTCCGGCGCGTTCCTGCTGGCAACGGACCGTCGGGCGGGACGCGGCCCCCGTTCGGCGGACGATCAGGTCCTCATTTCCTGGCCTACCGGACCTCGCCCGGGGGAGGCTGGAACCGACTCACGGTCGGGAGGATCTGCATGGGCGACGGTAGACAGCTGGATGCGAGTGCTCGCGGAGCGGCCTTCGCGAACGATGCCCGCCGGGTCTGGGAGGTGGCAGAGCCGATCCACGCGGTTCTCTACTTCCACCCGGCGGTGCGCCGCTTCGCGGCGGAGGCCGGCTGCTACAGCTTCGGCGCGGGCTATGTGGGAATGCGGGCCGCCCCGCTCGGCGCGGCGTCCGCCGCGATGATCACCTCGACCTTCTACTCTTTCGCCCCGCGGCGCATCGCCCGCTGGGTGCCCGACGTGTGGAGCTACTCCTCACCGGCGCGCCTGCTCGACGCCAGGCTCGCGGCCGTGGACGCCGTGCTGCGCGAACTGTGGGGTCTGGACGCGACCGGCGTTGTGGTGCGCCGCGCCGCCGACCTCGCCGGCCGGGTCGCCGCTGCCGCGGTCACCGCCGGCCGCCCACTGGCCGCCGCGAACGCCGCTCTGCCCATCCCCCGCGAGCCGCATCTGGCCCTGTGGCAGGCACTGACGATGCTGCGGGAGCACCGCGGCGACGGGCATGTCGCCGCCCTCGTGCGGTCCGAGGTCGGCCCGGTGGAGGCGCTGATCCTCTCCGCGGCGACCGGACGCAGCCCCGCCGAGCAGCTGCGGGTGTCCCGCGGGTGGAGCGAGCAGGAGTGGGCGGGGGCCGCCGCCGACCTCGCCGCCCGCGGCTGGCTGACGCCCGACGGCACCCTCACGGCGCACGGGGCGCAGGTTCGCGCCGAGATCGAGAACATCACGGATCTGCTGGCCGCCGCCCCCTACCGTCAACTCGCCCACGACGAACGGGACGAGCTGTACGCCATCCTGTACGGGCTGGCCGAGCGGGTCGCCCTCGGCGGCGGCTTCACCTGGCCGAACCCGATCGGGTTGAACTGGCCGCCGGCGTCGGACCGGCCGCGTCAGCCGGTGGAGCTGGGTTCGACGGACGGGTAGCCGTACCCGCCGGCGAACGGCTCGTCGTCGAGGTCGCCGCCGTCCAGCCGCAGGCCGGGCGGCGGCACGCCGGGGCCGAGATCCGGCGGATCCAGCTCCGCCGGGTCGAGGTCGTCCGGGGTGAGGTTGGTGTCGTCGACCTCGCCGTGCATCTTCGACCCGTTGAGCACCACCGGGATCTCCAGATCGCCGACGACGTGCTCGACGTAGAACGCCCGCGACCCGATCAGCCACAGCGCGAACCCGGGATCGAGGCGGGGCAGCAGGTCGGCGGCGACGTCGGTGAGCCCCAGCGCCTCCTGCGTGTCGGCGATCTGGTCGGACGCCTGCTTGTACAGGATGCGGATCGCCGTCTCGGCGAGCAGACCCTTGGCGATCTCCACCGAGTCGGGGGAGGCGGAGAGCAGGTCGGAGATGCGGTGGGCGACGATCGCGTTCGCGCAGCCCCACTGGCGGGCGAGCTTCTGCTGCGCGGACAGCCGGCGGACCAGCCCCGCGAAGCGCATCAGCCGCCAGCACTCGTCGTAGACGACGTAGCGCTGCACGCCGTCCTGGCGCATCAGCGCCGCCTCCATCCACGCCTGCGCGCACGTCATGATCAGCGCGATCATCTCGTCGCTGCCCTGGACCCGCTCCAGGTTGAGCACGGCGATGGGACGGTCGAAGTCCAGCGGGGACGTCGTCGGGCCGTCGAACAGGCCGCCGAGCGCGCCGTGGGTGAGCCGGCGCAGCGTGAGGGTCGCGTCCCGGGACGCGTCGCGCAGCTCGGTGGCGGTCATCGGCAGGCTCGAGCAGTCCTCCTCGCTGGGGTCGGTCATCGCCTCCAGCACGTGGGGAAGCAGCGGCGTCGCCCAGCGCTCCGGGGAGGCGCCGGTGATCTGCCGGGTGACGACGTCGAGGGCGAGGTCCACGGCGGTGTGCTCGGCGGGGGTGAGCGGAACCCCCTTCGCCGTCTCGATCAGGGAGGACAGCAGGGCCGAGCGGGCGCGCTTGACCTCCCGGGCCCAGTCCGCGTCGGCGATGCCGCGGGGGCGCGGCGGCGCGTCGAGCGGGTTGAGCCTGGTCGCCATGCCCGGCCCGATGTAGGTGGGCTCGCAGCCGAGCCGGCGCGCGAGCCGCGTGTACTCGCCCTTCGGATCACAGGGGACGGCGGCCTGGTAGCCGAACGCCGCACCCCGGGAGATCAGCGTCTTGAGCAGCGCCGACTTGCGGGAACCGACCGCGCCGAAGACCGCGAAGTTCGGGTTCTCGATGACCTGCTGGCGGTACAGCTCGAAGACGTCGAAGTCGAAGGAGTTGCCCGACCAGACGTGCCGGCCGATGTACATGCCCGGCGCGTCGAGGCCGGAGTCGACGACGAACGGGTAGATGCCGGCGATCTGCGCTGTCGTCTCCATGTGCGCGGGCAGCCGCAGCTTGTGGAAGATCCGTCCGGCGAAGGGGCCGAGGACCCGCGGGGGCTGCGCCCCGCGGCGCAGCGCCGCCTGGGCGCGCCGCATCGCGGCCTTCTCCGAGTTGGCGGCCGTCCGCTCGACCCGCCGGCCACGGCGCGGCGACGGATCGGGCATGGGGGCTGCCGCCCCACGCCGGCGCCGCGGCCCGCCGCCGAGGTCCACGAACCCTTCCGCGTCGCGTCCCGGGTCATGCGAGTCCGCCTCGTAGGCCGCCGCCCGGGGACCGTCCGGGTCGTAGCCGGCCTCGTCGTAGCTCGGCGGGTCGACGTCGTCGTCGTAGCCATCGTCGAAGCCGTCGCCGTCGTCATACGCCGCGTTCTCGTAGGCCGTGTTCTCGTAGGCCGCGCCGTCGTACCCGGAACCGTCGTACCCGGAACCGTCGAACCCCGCACCGCTCTGGTTGACGCCGTTACGGCTTAGCCCGTTGTGACCGGTGCCGCTGTGGTCCGTGCCGTTGCGCTCCGCGCCGTGGGCGGCCGGGCCCGGGTAGCCGGAGCCGTCGTAGGCCGTCTCGGTTCGGTATCCGGGCGTGCCGTCGGCCGTGTGTCCGGAGCTCATGCGACCCCAACCGCTAGTGGAAGGGCCCCGACGCTGAAGCCCTGGTCCTGTTCCCCGACGAGGCGCACCATCTCCAGCCGGCTGCGCGAGGCCAGCGTCTCCGCCTCGCCGCAGGCGTCGGCCAGGCCGTCGAGGTCGTCCGCGGAGACGGTGACGAACCCGTGAAAGCGGAACGCGCCGAAGCCGGCGATGAGTTCCTGTTCGCGCCGTTCGACCTCGTCGGCCTCGGCGACATCGCGCTGCGTTGTGACCTTGCCGACCTTGTCCCGCATCTGCTGCTCGCCGAGGTGCGCCATCCGCCGGCGGTTGACGGCCTTCTCGGCCTTGCGCCCGGGCAGCGGCTCGACGACGAGCGACACGGTCCGCCGGCAGGTCGTCTCCATCAGCAGGGGTGCGAGGAAGGCGGCCGGGGAGGGCACCCGCGGCCAGCCGTTGATCCAGTACGTGGTGTGGAAGCCGGAGTCCGTGCGGTAGTGATCCCAGGCGGTCACGGTGCGTACCGGGCCGGCGATCGCCGGGTCAATGCCGGACGCGAGGCCCTTCAGACCGCCGGCGAGGTCGGTGCTGGCGCCTCCCCGAGCGTCGATCATCTCGATCGAGTACGGATCGTAGGTGGTGCGGATGACGGCCGCGAGTGCGCGGGGCGGCAGCCAGCCGACCGTGTTGATCGACGCGCGGGCGAGTGCCGCCTCCATCGTGCGCAGCTCGCCGAGCAGGACTGCGCAGGCGGCCTGATCGCCACCGCCGGCGCGCTGGATCGCCCGGCGGGCGTCCTTGGTACGTAGCTGGAACGACAGGTAGGTCTCGTGCCGCTGGGCGACGGGCCCGGCCGCGTCGATGACCTGCTGGTAGGCGTTGGCTGTCCAGGAGTCGTCGTGGTGGCCGCGGACCCGCCAGTGCCGTTGCAGCTGGTCGCCGGAGTCGGGCAGGGTGCGCTCGAGCCACTGGATGCGCGACAGCCGCCCGCCGCCCGACGTCAGACCGGCGAGCAGCTCACCCCACGCGTCGACCCGGGCCTGCTGGTCGCCGGACTCGAGCAGCGCGAACTGGCTTCCCCGCACCTGCAGGACGGCCGTGTAGGTCTGTTTCTTCGCGTCCTTGACCACGGCCACATAACGGCTGCCCCCCACCGGGACGGAGAGCATCACCAGAGAGGACAGCGGCCCGGGAAGGACCGTGCGGCTGAGCTGGTCCTCCCCGGCACCAAGCCGGAAGAACGCGCCACGGAACACCGATTCGCCCGTCACCTTCTGCATCGTGAAGCCGAAAATGATCGGCACCCACTGGTCGAGGTTACGATCCTCCACTCGGACGAAGGCGACGAACAGCAGGGCCACCGCGAGCAGTACCCAGATTGGGACGATCACCAACGGTGACCGCAGTGCGCCCAGCACGCAGAGCATCACGCCGATCATCAGGCCGAGTTGCGGCCAGCGCATGCCGAGCATGACGCCGCCGCGTTCGAGCGGTCCGAACCGGTAACTGCGTTCCGCGGCCATCGACTACCTCACTCGCCCCGCTGGTCTGTGCGCGCGGCCCCGCCAGGTGCAGAACGGGCGACCCGTCCGGCGTGGCTGGGGCCGCGCGGCTGTGCTCATCGACTGGCTGTGTTCCGTTTCGGCCCGGCCGGCGGCTACTTGCCGCCGGTGCGGGTCGGGGGTTTGGGCGCGACGACCCGGGGCGGGCGCACGGCGGGTGTGACGGGCGGGCGACCGCTGGTTGTGGTGGCCTGCCCGGATCGGCCGGCGCCACCTCCCGCGCCGCCACCCGTGCGAGCCGGGGCGACACGGGTGCCGCCGGCGGACCTGGTGCCCGCGCCGACCGCGACGGTGGCCCGTGCCGGAGCGGTCGAACGGGCTGGCTGGCGCGCCGCGACGCCCGAGGTGCCCCCTCCTCCGGGGGCGCCGACGCGGGCGGGTCGTGGCCGTCCGGTGGACGGTCCCCGCACGGCCGCCGTCGCGGCACCCGGGCGAGACGGCATGCCGACGGGCGCGCCGATGCTCCGTCCGGTGCGGATCGCCGCCGGCCGGGCGAGGCCGGGCTCGACGCCGATGGCGCCGCCGGAATCGCCGAGCATGCCACGGTTGCGGGTCTGCAGCCGGGCGCCGATTCCCCGGAAGGTCTCCCGCGAGGTCGATCCGAGCAGTGCGCCCGCACCCTGACCAAACGAGGCAGCGCTGCGTCGGCCCACCGATCCGACCGCGCGCATCAGATGGACGTCAGCGAATCCCATCAGATGCATGAGGACAAACGGCGCGAACACCGCCGCGATCATCACCACGGTTCCACTGAGGATGGTCAGTGTCTGATCGACCGTGGAGCCGGTGGAGTCACTCGCCATGCCGGCGCCGAGTGTGAAGATCGCATAGATGACCGGCTTCGCGAAGATCAGCGCCAGGAGGATCTCGGTTGCCCGCTTGATCCAGGCACTCGTGGACATCGTCGGCTGCCCGGCGAGGTAGAGCGGGATGAACACGGCCATCACGATGATGGCCACCTTCCGGATGTAGAGCACGACGAAGAGCGCGAACGAGAACATTGCCACCAGGAGCGACAGCACGAGGTCGAGTGCGAAGTTGCCCTGTTCCGGGAGCGCGCGCAGTTGCGCGACCAGCGAGGCCCCCAGCGGCTTCCCATTGCCGAACGCGTCGGCGATGCCATCCGAGGCGGTCAGGATCATCTGGAGCAGCGCCAACGCGATGAAGGACCCCAGGATCGCAGTCCCGGTCGACGCGACGGCCCGGACGAAGATGTGCGGATCACCCCGAACCGCGCCCATGATGCAGGCACACAGGAAGAGACCGGTCACGACCAGCACAGCGATGCCGAACGCGATGTTGTAGTTCTCGACGACGTAGTCGGCGTTCAGGTCGATGGAGGTCTTCTGCTGCGCGAAGCTGAAGACCGAGCTGGACAGGTCCGCAGCCATCCCGCAGAACGCCGTCCCCATCGAACTGAAGTAGGCGTCCACACTCCCCGTAATCGCACCCTTGATGGCGCTCAGGGGGTTCGGGTTGAAGGCGAGAATTACGGTGCCTTGGCCAGCGGTTCCCGTCGTCATGCGCCCGCTCCGATCAGAAGAAAACGGCGGAACTCCTCGGACCGTTGCTCGGCCGGGTCTGGGCCATCTGGGCCATCGTTTGCATCGAACAGCTTCCAATCCGACCCGCGCCATTGAACAGTGCAGAGATCGGTTCCCCAGAAGTCCCTGGGCTTGGTCTCGGGCGTGCCATCAGTCACGCCCGCATTCGCGTTAAGCCAGATGTAAATTTTTGCCTCGTCTGACTTGCTTTCAACTACCTTATAACCAAGAACCCGATATTGGAGAACGAAGTTTGGTGAATTCACCGAAGATACGCCGAAATTCTTAGCTGTTCCGTTATTTGCTTCGACTAGGCGCTGGCTGACGCGTTCTGCAACGGAGTCCTCTGTCGTGATTGACTTGAATACTTCTCGTATCCTGGCGGGCTCTCTATTACTTGCGTCGCTATATGCTGCAACGTAGTTGGCGCAGGCGCTTACTGCTCCAGGCTCGTTGTGAGGGTAGCCAACGGGAATCTTGAACTCGTTGACACGCATAGGAAGTCCGGGCACTTGGCTCTGGCCGTCTACGACTTCGGATGGAGCGGAGGTGGGGCCTGGAGTCGGGATCAGAGTAGGAGTGGCTGTAGTGGGCTTGGCCTCGGAAGTTGGCGCAGGGGCTACGGAGGCGGTGTCGGGGCTTGCGCCCTTGTCTGGGATGGCATAGCGACCGATCATCACGCCCGTGACCACGCTTACCGCTCCAGTGGCCACGATGATGATGATCAGGCGCCTGGCCACGTTGTCCATCAGGCCCTGCAACGCCCACTCCCCTCACAAGACGGCACGGTCATCATCGCAATGTCCGCCCGCGGGTACCCGGGGAACCGGTCAGAAGAGCGTTGACGTCGGGTCATGGACCACGCCAGGGTCAACGGCGACGGTGAGCTCGACGGCTGGAGGGCGGTGGCCGCTCGGGTTGGGCGCCGGCGCGGTGGCCGTTGCGCCGGTGGCGAGGAAGAAGTTGACGAAGGCGGCCGCGGCGCCGACCAGGAATGCGAGGCCGAAGCCCGCGATGACCCCGCTCTTTCCGACCGTCGACGCCCGCTCGAGCCCCATCCGCTCACCGAGCGCCCAGGCGATCCCACCGAGTAGCACGGCGGCTACGGCAGCGATCACGGCGTAGGCGGCCAGGCCGTTGACCAGGTCTTTCAGAGCGTTGATGCCGGGCGCTTTCGAGTCGTCCGGCTTCACCTCGACGGCAAGGAACATGACGGTCGCCTTGGCGGAGGCGGCGTCGTGGATCATCGCGGTTCCTTTCTCACAGGCGGGGGCCGCCCGGACGATCCGGTCCGGCGATCCGTGAGGGTGCCGTTGGTGACCGTAGGTCGCCGAATGATACGCCGGCCGGTGCTCTGTGATCCGCGGTAGTGGCCGTGGAGGTGCCCGTCGCGCCGTCCCCGATGCCCGTCGTCACACCTGCGACAGCGGAGCGTGACGATGCTGCCGGCTGCTGGCCGATGACCGCAGCCGTCTCGACCTCGGCTTTCGCGAGGATGAACAGGTTCTCGATCGTGGCCGCGGCGAGGCGCAGGTATGCCCGCCTGGTACGTCTGCGTAGCCGGGGGATGCGTACCGGCGTGTGCCGGCTGGGGTCCAGCCGTGGGTCGTAGGGAATGCGGACGAGCGCGTCCACCTGCCGGTCGAGGCGCGCCGCCGCCGCACGGGTGCGGGGCGAGGGGCGGCCGCGACGTGGGGCGACGATGGCGACGACGATCGGTGGGGCGCCGGCACCGGCGAGCCGTCCACCCGACACCTCGCGGAAGGCCCGCAGGCGCATCAGCGTCGCCTCAAGGTCTGCCGCGGTAGCGAGGGTGACAAGAACCACAAGGTCCGACGCCTCGATCGCACCTTCGGTGAGTGGCGCCTCTGCCGGCGCGTCCACGAGAACGAGCGGATAGGAGTGGGCGAGCAGGCCGAGCGCCGACCGCAGATTGCCGGGGGTGACGCTCTGCTCCTCGACGGAGACGGTCGGGGTTTTTGCCGTGTCCGGCGGCGTGGATCCCGCCGCCGACGGCTCCGCGGCGAGCCGGCCCGCGTCCCGTCGCAGCGGCAGAACGTCGAGGTCCCGGGCGCTCCCCGCCCGCTGGCCGCTGATCATCAGCCGCAGCTCCGCCGGCGAGCGGTCCTCGCCGTGATGCCGGACGACGTCCTCCACCGTGGTGGTTCCGGTCGAGCCGACGCGGCTGGTCAGCGGGTCGCCGCGGGGCTCCTCCTCGTCCGTGGGCGTGGCCGGTGGCGCCGGCACGGTCGCGGCCGCGGGACGATCCCCGGGCCACAGGTCGACGGCCAGTACCGGATGGGCCCGCATCCCCGTGAGGGTCAGGCCGATCACGCCGGCGAGCGTGGTCGTCCCCGAGTAGGGGAACAGCGAGGTGACGGCGATCCGCCAGGAGCCGGGCAGCGGGATACGGGCCCGGTCCCGCACCGACAGGCGGAGCGGGATCTCCTCCCACGGTTCGAGCCCATGCCCGCCATGTCTCGGACGGGGCCGGTCGACCGGGTGTTCCTGTCGCGCCGTGGCGGGTGCTGGCGTGGCCGGCACGGGCGTGGAGCGCGGCCGAGGCGCGGCCGGGGCGGTCTGCTCGTCAGGCGGCGTCGCCGGCAACGGGGGGCGCACGGGCGCCGGCGGCGGCGCGATGGCCGGTAGCGAGCCGACTCCCGTCGCCAGCGCCTCCCCGGCGAACGGGCCGGACAGCGCGACGGATCCGGTGGACGGGAGCGACGTCACCGCGCCGCCGGCCGTCGGCGCGGCTGAACCGACACCCGGCCTGGCGGGCCCGTCCGGCTCGGAGGCGGTGCCTGGGGCCACCGGCTCGGTCACGGTGAGCGGTCCGGCGGCGTCAACCCCGGATACGACGATCGGGTCGGTGACCGTGGTCCGGTCGGAATGCGCTGCCCACTCGGAGTCGGTGATCCGGTCGGCGATGTCGTGGGAGTCGGTCGCCGTAGGCGGTAGCCCGCGCGGATCCGCCAGCGGGTCGGTGGCGGCCAGTGGATCGGCGACGACGATCGCGTCGGCGCCGCTGCTCGTGCCGGGGCCGGCCAACGCCTCGGTGACGGCGCCTGGGGCGGGAACGGCCCCCGGAGCGGCGGAAGCGTCCAGGCCAGCGGAAGCGTCCAGGTCAGCGGGGGCGTCCAGGTCAGCGGAAGCGCTCAGGCCAGGCAGAGCGTCCAGGCCCGCGGAGGCGTCCGGATCCGGCGAGCCATCCAGAACCGCGGAGGAGCCCGGGCCTTCGGCGGCCGAGGCTGGGGCACCGTGGGGATCCTCCGGGCGCGTGCCGCGGTCACGGGCGGCGAGGACGCCGTCCGCCCCGGAGACGCTCGCCGGGGACTCCAGGGGACCCGCGACCGGACCGGAAGGACCGGCCGGGGTGCTCGGACCGGTGCCGCGGCGCGGCGCGGAGGCGCGCGGCGGGCGGCTGCGCGGCGTCCCGGGAGCGACGGGAGGTACGGAGGCGTCCGGAGGCCCCGGCGAAGCCACGGACGCGGGTCCGGGCGGCGTGGCCGGTGAGGTGCTCGGGGCGTCGCCGTCCGGCGCTGTCGGGCGGCGGGTCGCGTCACTCGGAGTACGCGGCGCGATCGCGGCCGGCCGGCCGGCGCGGCGGGACCGGCCGCCGCGGGTTCGATCGCCGGCGTCCGTGCCCCCGGCGCGGGGGTTCCCCGGGTCGGATGGCCCCTGAGAGCGGCGCGAACCCCCTGTCCCAGACGTGACCTCCGCGCTGCTTGCACGGTCTGCACCCGGTTCGGTCGCCGATGTCGCATCATCAAGGAGGAACGCCTCGCTCTGCCACGCCTCGTCGGGCGGTGCGGGCGTGTCCGACGCACCGCGGCGCCGATGGCGTCGCCGGCCGGAGCGAGCGTAGGGAGGTGACTCGGCGTCCTCGGGACCCGACGGACCGTCGAGCCCGTACTGCTCCTCCCGCTCGGGCGACCGGTGGGATCGGGAGGCCGCCGTCGGGATGCGGGCCCCGATGAGGGAGACAGGCCGCGCATCGCCTTCCTCATCGTGCGGTGCCTGTGGCACATCGCTCACGCGCCGTCGCCCTCCCGGCTCTCTCAGGTTAGCTAGTGCCAGTTAAGGTTACTTACTGTTACTTACCTTCGGCTGCGGTCGGATCGATGTAACACGAGCCATTCGAGTATGACAAGCTCTGCTTGAGGCTATCCAGGACAGGTGGGTCGGTGTACCTTCCGGAACCGGACCTGGAGGCGCGGCCCGGATCACCCCGACGAGCGGGTGATCGGCCACGCGTGACCATGCCGGGGCCGGCGGGGGGTAGTCGGGATCAGCGGCGCGCATCGTGCGGCAGACGAAAGGAGCGTCGGTGGCGCAGGACGGCTTCTCGATGGCGACGCCCCGATCATCCGGTCGCCCCGGTCGCCCGGCGGGCCCACAGGGATCCACGCAGGGTCGTGCCCTGCCGGCCGGTTCGGCCCCGCTGCGTGCGGCGTCCGGGAGCGGATCCGCCCGCCCGCGCGGCAGCGCGGCCAGATCATCGAATATGACATCCACCACATCGTCGGGTGTGCCGGCTGGCGCGACGCCGCCGGTCTCCCCGCTGGCCTCGCCGCACCTGGCGCCGCCCGGTGCCCGGCCGGCCGTTTCGGGGTCGGTGGGCGCGGTGGGCGGGCCCGCGGTGCTCGGGCCGGCCGGGTTCGCCCCACCGGGCCAGGCGGCCGGCGCGACGAGCGGTGTGAACGGCGGCGCGGGTCCCACCGTGGCCGGGCCCGCGTCGCCGGCGACCGCCGCGGCCCGGCCGTCCGACGACGACGAGGTGCTCACGGTCGAGGAACTGGTCGCCTGGTTGCGGCTGTCCGAGAGCACGGTGCTCAAACTCCTGTCCGAACGGGCGATCCCGGCCCGCAAGGTCGGCCACCAGTGGCGGGTCCGCCGCGGACGTGTGCGGGACTGGCTGGACGGCCGCGAATGACGTCCAGGCGGATGCCCGGGACGCCCACGCCCACGCCCACCCGGCTCGGCGGTGCGGTCGTCACGGGTTCGGCGGCAGGGGCCGCCAGGCGGGTCCACGGCGCGGGATAGCGACGGCGGCCCGCGGTGTTTCCGACTCGACGCGACCCGGTGGTCGCCTCCCCCCACCGGCGCCGCCCGGCGCTGCTACTGGCACGGCCGTCGGCCCTGCTGGGGGTTCTCGCCACGCTGGTGGCGCTGGTGACGCTGACGGCCTGCGGATCGATCGGGCACACTCCCGCGCCGCAACCGGCCCCGGCCACCACCGGGCCACCACCGGGCGCGAGCCAGGCTCCAGGGCCCCCGCTGGCCACGGCGACCGCGGCGGCGTCCGCGCCGAGCCAGGTGGACCGGAAGGACCCGGCCCAGGTCGCGAGCGACTGCTTCACCCGCTGGCAGTCGTTTGACGCCCGGAGGGACCCCGGCCCCGGCGCCGGCGTCGAACGGGCCAGGGACTGCCTCACCGAGGACTTCGCCGCCACCCTCGGCGCGGGCGGCGCGTCCGGCTCGGCCGGCGGTGCCGACGGGCAGGCGTGGGAGGTCATGCGTGCCGCCGGAACCCGTTCCCAGGTGACGGTGCTCGCCGTCACGCCGGTCGGTGGCATCGACACGACCGACACCGGCCGGGTCGTCCTCCAGCTCAATGTCCGTCGCGAGACCGTCACCGGGACCCAGCCGCCGGTGACCGCCGTGTCCACCCCCGCGCTGACGTTGCTGCGCCAGACCGACGGAACGTGGCGGGTCGCCGGCGCGGACCTCGCCAGCGTCGCCGGCGACGCGCCGGGGCGGTGAGGCACAGGTGGCGCGCGGCTTCCCGCGGAAACGATCAGGATGGCTGGTCTGGCTGGGCACCGGTTCCGCGGTCATGATCGGCGGGATCATCATGATGGTCTCGGTGCTGATCCTCGCGCTCGCCGGTCCGTTCCTCGTGCATCGCGGCCAGGGCAGTAGGTCGATCACTAACTCCGAGGGCATCCCCGCCGAGTTCGTGCAGCTGATCACGGACGCGGCGAACGACGCGGGCTGCGCGGAGGTGACACCGGCGCTGCTGGCCGCCCAGCTACACCAGGAGTCGGGGTTCAACCCGCAGGCGCGCTCCCCCGTCGGGGCCATGGGCATCGCCCAGTTCATGCCGGCCACCTGGGCCGGTCACGGCCAGGGCGGGGACGTGTGGAACCCGGCGGACGCCATCCCCGCCGCGGCGCGCTACGACTGTGAGGTGGCGGCGTCGGTGGCCTCCGTGCCCGGGGACGGGCAGGAGAAGATGCTCGCCGCCTACAACGCCGGTGCCGGCGCCGTGCTCGCCTTCGCCGGCATCCCGCCCTACACCGAGACCCGCAACTACGTCCGGACGATCCTCGCGCAGTCGCTGGTGTACGGCGATTCGCTCGACCCCGGGATGGTGATCCCGACCGGCACGATCGCGCCCGTGGTCGCGTTCGTGCAGTCGCAGGTCGGCAAGCCGTACGTGTGGGGTGCGGTCGGGCCGGACACCTGGGACTGCTCGTCGCTGGTCCAGGCCGCCTACCGCACCATCGGGATCGAGCTGCCGCGGGTGACCACGGACCAGCTCGCGGCCGGCCCGGTGGTCGCCGGCGTCGATCCGCAGCCCGGCGACCTGCTGTTCACACCCGGCTCGGACGGCACCGCCGACGCCCCGGGCCATGTCGGGATGTACATCGGTGACGGTCGGGTGATCGCGGCGAAGGGCGCCCGGTGGGGCGTCGTCGAGTCGGACATTTCGGATTGGACGGGCATCGTCGCGGTGACCCGCCCGCTGGCGAAGGCTCTCGACAAGCTGCCGTGACGCCAGGCGGCGGGCGTGACTTTTGGTAACCGAGGTCAGGCCGTTGCCTGGGACACGAAGTCCGACAGACCGTTGGCCACACCGCCGAGGACGCCCACGGTGTTGTGGATGACGTCCGCGGCGCTGCTCGGGGCCGTCACGACGTAGAACAGTAGGAACAGCCCAATACCCCACGGCCAGATGAGACTCTTCATGGACGACCTCACAGCAAAGCCAGCCAGGACGGCCGGACGGACACCGACGCCGGCGTGTCACCGACAGCATTTGTTTACTCACCTTAAGTAGCCGCTGCAAGGTGAACCGCCGGCACGCGGGCCGCGGCGCCGTCCGCGTCCGGCAGGGCCACCCGCGGCGGGTGAGCCGGCCGGCGCGAGGCATCCCGACACCCCGGCGGACACGCCCACGGACACGGCGAAACCCATGCTGGGACAGCGAATGGACAGGAAGCTGACCATGGTTAGCCACTGGGCGAGGTGGCCATCGACCGCGTGTAATGGACCGAGCCACCCCGGGCCGGTGACGTCGACTCCTGGCCCGGGGTTGGATACCCACCGGCCGGCGAGGCCGGCCACGCGGCGATGACGCGTCAGGCCGGGGCGACGCTCTGGGCGAAGCGGAAGAGGTTGTCCGGGTCGTAGGCGCGCTTCACCCGCCGCAGCCGGTCCAGGTTCGCTCCGTAGTACGCCGCCTCCCAGTCGGCGAGCTCCGGGTCGATGTAGTTCTGGTAGGCGGTCGACGAGACGAACGGAGCCGTCGCCGCGACGGTGGACCGCAGCCAGCGGCGGTTCTCCTCCTTCACCGCCGGCGGATCGCTCGCCGCGTAGCCGGCGACGTACTGCGCGCTGGCGATCGCCCCGCGGTGCACGAACGCGGTGTCCCCCGGCGCGATGCGGTTGATCGCGCCCCCCCAGGAGTCCAGGATCACCACCCCGGAGCCGGCCCTGGCCGTGCGCTGGCGCTGCTCGATCGCGTCCAGCATGACCTCGATCCCCCGGGTGGGCATCGGCGAGAGCAGGAACGCCGAGGCGGCCCGCTGCGCGACCCGGGCGACGGTGCCCCCCGGCGAGCGGCCGGTCAGGTGGCACGACTTGACGCCGCGTCCCGCGCAGCCGGCCTCGATGAGCATCGTCGCCAGATGGTCCCGCGTGACGAGGTACGTGCTGGACGGCCGGTGGCCGCACGCGTCCACCAGGGCGGCGAGCTGCCCGCGCAGGCCGGCGAGCGCGGCGTCGTCGGTGCCACCCGAGAACACCCCGCTGACCCGCAGCACCGGCGTCGCGCCGACGCCGCTCGCGGGGGCGGACGAGACGACGCACGTCGACCAGGTGGCGTCCGCCGCCCCGCCGGGCCCGGCGACCCATCGCTGCCAGGCGCCGACCACGTCGGCGGCGGCCGACCACGGCCAGTGGTAGGTGAACAGCGCCAGCGGCGTCGCCTGGTGGGTGGCGAAGGTGAACGAGGTGACGATGCCCACGTTGCCCCCGCCGGCGCCGCGCAGCGCCCAGAACAGATCCGGCTCGTGGTCGGCGTCGGTGTGCACGATCTCACCGGAGGCGAGGACGACGTCGGCGGCGACCAGCCGGTCGCAGGTCAGCCCGTGGCGGCGGCCCAGCACGCCGATGCCGCCGCCGAGAGTGAGCCCGGCGATGCCCACCGTCGGGCACGACCCCCCGGGCAGCGCACGCCCGGCCCGGGCGAGCTGGTCGTAGACGTCGACGAGGAGCGCGCCCGCCCCGATCCGCGCCTGCTGGCCGGACGTCGGGGTGATCGTGGCCATCGACGTCACGTCGACGACGAGGCCGGTCGTCGTCGAATAGCCGCCGTAGCTGTGGCCGCCGGCCCGGGCTGCCAGCGGCAGGCCCGTCCGGCGGGCGAAGTCGACGCAGGCCGCGACGTCGGCGGCGGAGGTGGCCCGGGCGACGGCCTGTGGCCGGATCGTGTCGAAGGCCGGGTCGAACAGCATGCTCGCCGCAGGGTAGTCCTGGTCTCCAGGGCGGATCAGCGGGCCGGTCAGCCGCGCGTCGAGGGCCGCCCAGTCCGGCCCGGAGGCGCTCGTCGGCGCGGCCGCCGGGCGCGGTTTGTGGTCACAGCCGGTCAGCGTCTCGCCGCCGAGCCCCAGTCCGGCCAGGGCCAGCCCGCCGGCGCCCGCGGCCCGCAGCACCGACCGCCGATCGGGTCCGCGCACACGACCTCCCACCGAGCCGTCCGCCACCCGCCGCCGGCGCGGGGCGCGGCGCGGGATCCCCCGGCGAAGGTATGCCAATCCTGGCGTCGGCGGCACGGTCCAGGACCGGTCCCGCCGTACGGGTTCCAGCCGGGCGTCCTGGCCGTCAGGAGCCGGGCGGCGGGCGCAGGACGGTCGTCAGGAACCCGTCCGTCCCGACGCGGCGCACGGTGCCGTCCCCGGCGCAGGCGATGTAGAGCGCCCCCGACGGGTCGAGCACCACGCCCGCGGGTTCGCTCAGCGCCGACTGGGTGGCGAGGGCGCCGTCCCGGTCGGAACCGGAGCCCGAGCCCGTCCCCGCCGCCGTGGTGATCACGCCGTTCCGGTCGATCCGGCGGACGACGTCGTTGCCGCTGTCGGCGATGTACAGCGTGCCGTCCGGGTCGAGCGCCAGGCCCTGTGGATCGTCGAGCTGGGCGTCGACGGCCGCCCGGCCGTCGCCGCGGCTGCCGTAGGTGCCAGGGGTGCCCGCGACCAGGCTGATGCGTCCGGAGCGGTCGATCCGGCGGACGGTGTCGTTGCCCTCGTCGGCGACGTACAGGCCGCCGTCCTTCGCCGGCAGCAGGCCGCTGGGCCGGTACAGGGTGGCGTTGACCGCCGGGCCGCCGTCGCCGGCCGAGCCGTACTCGCTCGCCCGGCCGGCGACCGTGCTGATCTGTCCCGCCTCGACCCGCCGGATCCGATACCCCTCGGCGATGTAGAGGACGCCGTGCGCGTCCACGGCGACGGCCACCGGGTCGTCGAGGTGGGCCCGGGTGGCATCGCCGCTGTCCGCGGTGGAGCCGTCGGAGGAACGGGGGCCCGCGCCCGCCACCGTCGTGATGATCCCGTCGGGGCCGATCCGGCGGACCCGTCCCGCGTCGGTCTCGGCGACGTAGATCGCGCCGTCCGGCCCGATGGCGACCCCGGCCGGCTTCTGCAGCTCAGCCGCGAGCGGCTGGCCGCCGTCGCCCAGCACGGGGGTCGGGGACGGCGACGGGACGTCGCCGGTCGGAGTCGGCCGCGGACCGCTGCCGCCGATGCGGGCCGCGCGGCCGTCGGCCGTCAGCCGGACGACCTGACCCTGTCCGGTCCCGGTCCCCGGATCGGTCAGGTAGAGCGAGCCGTCCGCCGCGAGGGCGAGTGCGCCGGCGTTCGCCAGCCCGGTGAGGGTGACGGGTGGGCCGGGGTAGGCGGCGCGTCGATCGTCCTTCCCGCCGCCAGACAGCACACCGAGGCCGACGAGCAGGCCGACCGTCACCGCCAGCACGGCGACCGCCGCCACCCCGACGAGGATCAGTGATCGCCGCCGGTCCCCGTGCCGCCGAGGTCCGCCCCCGGTGACGAGGGTGGGCGGCATCGGCTTGCCGGCCGGGGCCGCGCGATGCCGGCCGTTCGCCGCGGGCCCCGCGGGCGGCGAGGCGGCGAGGGGGTTGTAGGGCGAGCTGGGTGGTTCGCCGGGGAGCGCGGGCGTCGAGGTGCCGTGCGGCCCGGCGTGAGCGGCCCCGAAGGGCGGGGCGGGCGTGGCGCCGTTCGGCTGGGCGTGAGCGGGGCGCGGGGGGCGCGGGGTGGTGCCCGGCTGGTGACCGGCCGCGGAGAGGACGTCGTCGGGGGCGAGGACGGGGATACGGCTGGCCGCGAGCCAGCCCGGCCCGAGAACGGCGGTGGTCGCCGCGGCGAGCTGGACGGCGAACTCGTGCGCCGACGGGGGCCGCCACGCCGCCTCCTTCGCCAGCGCGGTGGCGATCACGTCGGCGACCGGGCCCGGCGCCTCGGTGAGTGGCAGCGGTGGCACCGCCAGATGGTGGTGCAGCAGGCCGGCGACCGGGAGGTCGGGCGGAAACGGCGAGCGGCGGGCGTACAGCTCGTACAGGACGACGGCGAGCGCGTACAGGTCGGTGCCGGGGCCGAGGCGGCCGCCGATGATCTGCTCCGGCGCCATGTACCGCGGGGTGCCGACGAGCCCGGTGGTCGTCGCGGCCGTCGCCGCCACGATCTTCGCGATGCCGAAGTCGGTGACCTTGGGGATGCCGTCGCCGGTGAACAGCAGGTTGTCCGGTTTGACGTCGCGGTGCAGCACACCGCGCTCGTGCGCCGCGGCGAGCGCCAAGGCGGCGGCGACCCCGATCGCGCCCACCTGCGCCGGCCCGGTCAGGGAACGGCCGTGCAGGCGCAGGCTCCCGCCGGTGAGCTGCTCCATCACCAGCAGGCACAGGCCGTCGCGCTCCACGTAGTCGTAGATCCGCACGACGTGGGGATGATCGATCCCGGCGAGGACACGCGCCTCCCCGAGGAACCGGGCACGCAGGCCGTCGCTGCCCCGGCCGTCCCCGCCACTGCCACCGCCGCTGCCGTCCCCGCCGCCGCCCGGGTCGCCGTGGCCGCCGCCGTCCTCGTCGCCGGCATCCGGCAGGATCTTGATCGCGACCGGGCGGTCGATGAGCCGGTGGCGGCCGGCGACCACGACGCCGAACCCGCCTCGGCCGAGCTCCCCGCCCAGCTCATAGCCGGGCAGGGAGGCGGCGACCCGGTCGAGGTCGATCCGTGACGTCATCTGGGCCCGGCTCAGCCCGGCTGGGCGATCGTGCTGATCGTGCCGGCGGGGTCGATCCGGCGGACGCGGTCGTTGCCGTTGTCGGAGATGTAGATCGCGCCGGCGCCGTCGACCACGACCGAGCTCGGGTTCTTGAACTGGGCCGCGGTGGCCGGGCCGCCGTCGCCGGAGAAGCCCTCGGTGCCGGTGCCGGCGATGGTGCTGATGATGCCGTTCGGGTCGATCCTGCGGATCCGGTTGTTGCGGTAGTC
The DNA here is from genome assembly GCF_059816245.1 of Frankia sp. RB5. Taxonomy (NCBI): domain Bacteria; kingdom Bacillati; phylum Actinomycetota; class Actinomycetes; order Frankiales; family Frankiaceae; genus Frankia; species Frankia sp. RB5. The sequence goes on along the minus strand of NZ_JCBATA010000001.1, from coordinate 37,074 downwards.
GGCGAGGTAGAAGGTCTTGCCGTCGGGGCCGAGCGAGACGGACGGGACGTTCAGCTTGGCCGAGGTGGCCGGCCCGCCGTCGCCGGAGTAGCCGCTCTCGCCGGTGCCGGCGATGGTGCTGATCGTGCCGTCCGGGGTGACCTTCTGGATGGTGTCGCTGCCGAGGTCGGCGAAGTAGAGCGTTCCGTCGGACGTCATCGTCAGGTCGTTCGGGCCGTCGATCTTCGCCTGGGTCGCCGGGCCGCCCGCCCCGGTGTAGCCGGCTACGCCGGTGCCGACGTAGGTGCTGATGATCCCGCTCGGGTCGATCTTGCGGATCCGGTGGTTCTCGTAGTCGGAGAGGTAGACGCTGCCGTCCGGGCCGACGGTGACCTTCTCCGCGCTGTTGATCTGGGCCGCGGTGGCCGGGCCGCCGTCGCCGCCGAATCCCGCCGTGCCGGTGCCGGCGATTGTCGTGATCACCCCGGTCGGGGTGATCTTGCGGATCCGGTTGTTCTTCGCGTCGCCGACGTAGATGTTGCCGGCCTTGTCCCGCACGGTCGAGCCAGGCCCGTCCAGCTGGGCGGAGGTCGCCTGGCCGCCATCGCCGCCGATGCCGCCGGCACCGGTGCCGGCGAAGTCGTTCGCGACGCCGCCCGGGGTGATCCGCTGGACGCGGTCGGTCGCGAGGCTCGACACGAGCAGCGAGCCGTCGGGCTGGATGGACAGGCTGTACGGGCTGAGGCCCTGCACCGTCAACGCCGGGCCCCGGTAGGCGGCGGCGGTCCTGGGCCCGTCCGGCTCGTTGCCGCCACCGGAGTTCGCCACCGCCAGCACGATGCCCACGGTCAGCGCGACGACGAGGACGAACGCCGTCGCGGCGATGATCCAGGGCAGCCGGCTGCGGTTGCCGGATGCCGGCCGGTGGGCGCCGGCCGCGCCTGGGCCGCCGCCAGGCTGGCCGGGACGCGGGGGGAAGGGCGCCGTGCCCGGCCGCGCGGGTCCGACCGGTCCGCCGGGACCACCTGGTCCACCTGGTCCAGCCGGTCCACCTGGTCCAGCCGGTCCACCTGGTCCAGCCGGTCCGCCGGGTCCAGCTGGTCCGCCGGGTCCGACCGGTCCCCCGGGCCCGGACGGTCGTGCGGGCCCACCGGGCGTGCCGACGTAGCCGGCGCCGCCGAGGGGGCGGGGCGGTGGCGTGCGTGGAGGCGGCGTGTTCCCGGGCGGATAGCCGCCCCAGCCGCCAGGCTGCGGGCCCTGTCCGGCGCGCGCGTTCGGCCCACCCGCCATCCCCGCGCCACCGGGACCGGACTGCCCGCCACCGCCCGGCCCACCGGGCCGCGGCTGTTGGTATCCGCCCGGCTGGTACCCGCCCCCCGGGCCCCCGGGGGCGTTCACGCCGCCCGGGCCGCTGATGCCTCCTGGGCCGCTGATGCCTCCCGGGCCGCTCACACCGCCGGGGCCACCGGGACCGAGGGGGCCACCGCGACCGAGGGGGCCGCCAGGCCGTCCGGGACCCATCCCACCCGGGCCAGCGCCACCGGGGGCGGAGAAGCCGCCAGGGCCCGCGGGATAGCCGGGCCGCGGGCCGGGGCCCGGGTAGCCGGGCGCGCTGGTGGCCGGCCGCGGGGTGGTCGACGCGCCGAGCGCGGCCTCGCGGATCTCGTCGTCGACCCGCACCTTGACCTCGGAGCGCGACAGCCAGTTGGGGCCGAACGCGCGGGTGCTGGCGCGGGCGAGCTCGAGCGCGAAGTCGTTCGCGTCGGCGAAGCGGGCGGCCGGGTCCTTCGCCAGCGCCCGCATGATCACCATGGAGACCGGCGGCGGCACCATGGTCAACGGCTCGGGCATGATCGTCAGGTGATGGTGGGTGAGTGGCTGGACCGCCATCTGCCGGCCGAACAGCGGCCGCCCGGCGATCATCTCGTAGAGCACGCCGGCGAGGGCGTAGAGATCCGTCGAGGGGAACAGCCGCACGCCCATGATCTGCTCGGGCGCCATGTACCGCGGGGTGCCGAGGATCGCGCTCGCGGTCGTCTCCGCACCGTCGAAGATCTTGGCGATGCCGAAGTCGGTGACCTTGAGCAGGCCGTCGCCGGCGAACATGATGTTGTCCGGCTTGATGTCGCGGTGCAGGACGCCCTGGGCGTGCGCGGTGGACAGCGCGGCCGCGGCGGCGATCCCGACCGAGCAGGTGGTCTCCGGCGACAGCGAGCCCGCGCTGATCCGCTGCTTGAGGGTGCCGCCGGAGAGCAGCTCCATGACCAGCAGGCAAGTGCCCTCATGCTCCACGTAGTCGTGGATGCGGACGATGTGCGGATGGTCAAGCTCGGCGAGGACCCGTGCCTCGGACAGGAAGCGGGCACGCAGGTCGGGGTCGTCGGAGGTGTCGAGCAGGATCTTGATCGCGACCTTGCGGCCGATGAGCCGGTGCTGCCCGGCCAGCACCAGCCCGTACCCGCCCCGGCCCAGGTCGCCCTCGACGGAGTAACCCGGAAGCGCCGCCTCCACCAGTGATCTGTCAATCAGCAAGGTTCAGATCCGTCCGCTAACGCCGTCGGGTACTCCACCGCACCGCCGTTCCTGTCCCGACCGCGCCGTCGCGGCCCCGCGAGCTCGTGCTCCGGCTACACAGATCCACTGGCCGCCCACATGCTGGCCTGCAATGACGCGGTTCGTCGGGTTCCTGGCGATCCTACGACCCCGACCTTCCCATTCCTCCGCCCGTCCGGGGATGCGCCGCGACGTCGGATCGGCGACATGGGCATGCTGGCGGTGGTCGACGAGCGTCGACGCCGCCACGGCCCGATGATGCGCCACGGACGGCCCGGATGATGTACCACGCCCGGCATGCAGTGTCTCGCCCGACGAAGGTGCGCCACGGACGACGATGACCTCACTCATGCCGATGGTGGTTGTGGCGGCACGTGTTGAACCAGCGAGGAAGGGTGTCCCACGTCATGTCGACAAGCGAGCCCACTGCCCCGGCGGCCGCGCCGGACATCCCGGCGACGGACATCACGACGACCCCGGAATGGGCCGCGTTGACGGCCCATCAGAGCGAGATCTCCGCGGCATCGCTGCGCGGGCTGTTCGACGCCGATCCCACCCGCGGTGAGACGTTCACCGCCGAAACGGACGGCCTTTACCTCGACTACTCCAAGAACCTGCTCACGGCCCAGACGCTCGAGCTGCTCGTCGCGCTGGCGCGGCGGGCGGGGCTCGCCGAGCGCGTCGAGGCCATGTTCGACGGGCAGCGGATCAACGTCACCGAGAACCGGCCGGTGCTGCACACCGCGCTGCGGGCGCCGGCGGGCGTCCGCATCGAGGTCGATGGGCACGACGTCGTCCCCGACGTGCACGAGGTGCTCGACGCGATGTCGCGCTTCGCCGAGCAGGTGCGCTCCGGACAGTGGCGGGGCGCTACGGGAGAGCGGATCACCACCGTCGTGAACATCGGGATCGGTGGGTCCGACCTCGGCCCGGCGATGGTGTACGACGCGCTGCGCGACTACGCCGACCGGTCCATCGAGGGCCGTTTCGTCAGCAACGTCGACCCCACCGACATCTGGGAGGCCACGGCCGATCTCGACCCGGCCACGACACTGTTCGTCGTCGCCTCCAAGACCTTCACGACCCTGGAGACCATCGCGAACGCGCGAGCCGCGCGCGGGTGGCTGACGTCCAAACTCGGCGAGAACGCCGTCTCCCGGCATTTCGTTGCGGTCTCAACGAATGCGGAGAAGGTCGCCGAGTTCGGCATCGACACCCAGAACATGTTCGGCTTCTGGGACTGGGTCGGCGGCCGCTACTCGGTGGACTCCGCGATCGGCCTGGCCGTCATGATCTCCATCGGGCCGGAGCACTTCCGGGAGTTCCTCGCCGGATTCGCGGCGATGGACACTCACTTCCGCGGCACGCCGTTCGAGCGAAACCTGCCGGTGCTGCTCGGGCTCATCGGCGTGTGGTACCGCGACTTCTTCGGGTACGACACGCACGCCGTGCTGCCCTACAGTCACTATCTGGGGCGTTTTCCCGCCTATCTCCAGCAGCTTGACATGGAGAGCAACGGCAAGCGGGTCGACCTCGCCGGCCGGCCGGTGCGCACGCAGACCGGCCCGATTGTCTGGGGCACCCCGGGAACCAACGGGCAGCACGCCTACTACCAGCTTCTCCACCAGGGCACGGCGGTCGTTCCGGCCGACTTCATCGGCTTCGTCCAGCCGAACCATCCGAACGTCGGCCCGGCGGACGGGCCGGACCAGCACGCGCTGCTGATGGCCAACTTCCTCGCCCAGACCGAGGCGCTCGCGTTCGGCAAGACCGCCGAGCAGGTCGCCGCCGAGGGTGCCGAGGAGCGGCTCGTCCCGCACCGGACGTTTCCCGGGGACCGGCCCACCAACACCCTGCTCGCCCCGAAGCTGACGCCGTTCACCCTGGGCCAGCTCATCGCGCTGTACGAGCACAAGGTGTTCACCCAGGGCACGATCTGGGGCATCAACAGCTTCGACCAGTGGGGGGTGGAGCTCGGCAAGGTGCTCGCCGGGCGGATCGTGCCCGAACTGACCGCCGAGACCGAGCCGCCGGCGGCGGCGCACGACAGCTCCACCGACACCCTCATCAGACGCCTGCGTCGCGGCTGAGCGCCACCGTTACCACCAGCGTCGGGCCGACCTCGTCATGTTACTCTCCGTAAGCGATTGGCGGGTCGGCCCCGCCCGGTGCGGACGGTGACGATGACCTCGGGGGGCGGGCACGATGCGGGTCGACGCCGGAGCCCTGACCATGTCCGTGTCCCGCGCGGGTGAGGACGTCGCCATCGAACTCGCCGGCGAACTGGACACCGCCGGGCGGCTGCGGTTCCGCGAGCAGATCGGCGAGCTGCTCGGCCGCGGCGGCGGGACGGTGACGGTGGACGTCGCGGGCCTGCGTTCCATCGATATTCCGGCGCTCGCCGCGCTGCTTCGCGCCGATCTGCTCCTGCGCCGGGTGCACTCGGAGCTGCGGATCCGCTCGCCGACCCCGGCCTTCACCGCGCTGCTGCGCGAGACCGGCCTGCAGGGCCGCCTGCACGTCGACAAGGCCGCCCGCCGCTAGCCTGCGTGTGGAGTTGTGATCTCCGCGGCCGGTCCGGGGTGGAGTTCGGCGGTCCTGCCGACCCCCGGGCCCGGCAGCCAGCCGCTCTCCTGAGCGGCCAAGCTGCCGAGCGGCCAAACCGGCGGGGCCGGTCAGTTGGCGAACGGGGGTGTGCTGGCCTTGCTTCGCGTGGTCCCACCCGTCGTGAACGGGAGGACGGCAGCCGATGTCACGTTGGGTGACATGGTGGCGGGCGAGGTCGGACTGCTGAGCGTCGTCCGGATGCTTCGAGCCCGCACGGCGGAAAGCTCCGCGGTCGCGGTCGCGGTCGCCGTGACCGGCGCCGGTCCGCGACGTGCGCCGAGACCGCGCTCGGCCTCACGACCGACACTGTTCGCCACACTCCGTGCGGGGAACCGCAGGGGCGTGGTGGCTACGTCAGCGAAGAAGGGGCCCGAAAGTGTCGGTCGGGGGCCCGGCTGGGGGTGCTCCACCGGCGTCGCGGCCACCGGCATCGCCTCTGCCGCCGCGGTTTCACGTGGGACGAGCGCCAGCCGGGCGCGGGAGTCGGTCAGGCGTCTCTCGACCCCTCCCATCAGGAGCATCCCGGCCATGATCAGAAGCGGGAAAGCGAGCGAGAGCAGCAGAACGGGTGGAGTGAGACTCACCGAGGAACCCCCAGGCCGGCGTGCGGATCACCGTGCGGCAACGTCGGTGCCGCACGGTAGCCCTTCCCCCTACGCCCGCCGGTTCACCTCCGATCGGCCATCTCACCCAGGCCGGGGCCGTCACCCTCGGTCGCGCCGTGAGGGAGACGTCACCGTTCTGTCCGCGCATGCGGCTGTTCGGGTGCGCCCATCACTCGTACGCTTCGGACGAGATGAGTGCGTGGCCGGTACCGTTGCCCGCCTACGGAGGGCGTCCGTCGGTGAGCAACGAGGATCTGATGGCGCGCATCCACCTGCTCGCCGAGCAGGTGGACTACGCGCTCGCGGAGATCGTGCTGCGGCGGGCCGCCTACCAGCGGGCCTGGGAGGACGAGCCCGACTGGCAGTGGACCTCGGGCGGCGTCGAGGCGCTGCGCCATCCGCCGGTCGCCGAGGCCCTCGCCCTGCAGCTCGGCGCGGTCGAGCGGCTGCGCCTGTGGGCCCAGGAGATGCACTGGCTTCAGGAGCAGGCCAGGCTGCGCGGACTGCTGCGCTGAACGCGGGCCGCCCGTGCTGAGAGCCGTTGGCCGTGCTGAGCGCGGGCCGCCCGTGCTGCGAGCCGTTGGCCGTGCTGAATGCGCGGTGCTACTGCGGCGGGCGGCGGTCGAGCGCGTCGAACAGGCGGCGGCCGAGGTTGGCCGCGGCGACGTTCCCGCGGTGCAGATAGCGATTTACCCCGGCCTCCAGGCTCTCAGCGGCGTCGTCCTTGCGACCCGACCGGTACAGCACCTCGGCCCGGGCCAGCAGCGCCTGGCCCTGGCCGTCGACGTCGTCGGTGCGCCCGGTGAGGTCGACGGCGGTGTCGGCGAAGCGCAGCGCCTCGGCGTCGCGGCCGCGCAGCGACAGCAGCCGGGCGTGCACCCCGCACCAGCCGGCCTGGGTGGGCAGCTGGTCGGCGGCGGCGCCGTCCCGGCAGCGGGTGACATACTTGCCGGCGTCCTCCAGCTTGCCGAGGCGGACCAGCACGTCGGCGAGGGCGGCGGCCCGGTTCGCCAGCAGCTGGCGCTCACCCATCTGGGACAGGGCTCGGCAGCTGCGGCGCAGCTCGCGAGCGGCGACGGTCGGCTCGTCGGCGAGCAGCGCGACCCGGGCGACGACGAAGCCGCCGTGGTAGGGATCGACCCGCGGTCCCCGCAGGTCGTGGACGATCTCCTCCGCGGCCTTGAGGTGGATGCGGGCGCCCTCCAGGTCGCCGCACATCGCGGTGAGCACGGCCAGTTGGCCGAGCAGCGCGCGGCGCAGAGCGCGGTCGTCGCCGGCGGCGTCCAGGGCCTCGCTCGCCCGGCTCAGGCTCTCGGTGACGGAGCGTGGCCCCTGACTCATCAGCAGGGCCAGTTCGCGCCGCAGCGACTGGGCCGCCCGCGGCACACCCGACTCCTCGGCGTGCCGCACGGCGTTCTCCATCGACCGCTCGGCGGCGGTGTGCTGCCCGGCGGCGGTGTAGGCGCTGGCCTGGCTGCGGCAGGCGAGCGCGGCGCCAACGTCGTCGCCGGAGCGGACGAACATGGCCAGCGCCGACGACGCCTCGGTGAGGGTGGTGGCGACCAGCCCCTCCGGGTCGGTGGAGAACAACACCCGCAGGTGGGCGAGGCGGGCGTGGGCGCGCAGCCCCTCCTCGCCGGCGCGCCGGGCCCGCTCGGTGACCTGGCGCAGGATGCGCTCGGCGTCGGTCCACTGGTGGAACGAGAAGCACAGCGTCCATCCGAGGTCGATCTCGGCGCGCAGCCGCAGCGGATCGGTCTCCGGCAGCAGCCGGATCGCCCGCTTGAGCAGCTGGGCGGCGCCGTGCTCGTCGCCCTGGCGGACCCGGTCGGCGGCCTCGAACAGGCAGGTGGCCGCGGAGCGGCCGAGCTCGACCGTCTCCGGGCCGCGCAGGCCGATCTCCGTGCGGTAGCGGAACGCCTGCTCCAGGTGGTAGCCGACCAGCTCGTCGTGCTCGCCGGGCCCGCCGACGAGCCGGGCCTGTAGCCACTGGGCGAACTGCTGGTGCAGGTCGGCGCGGCGGCGCTTGGAGGTGGACTCGTAGGCGCAGTCGCGCAGCAGCACGTGCAGGAACCGGAAGGCCTCGACGCCGGGCAGGTCGGAGCGGTCGGGGTGGACAAGCTCCTTGCGGACCAGGTTCAGGCAGTGCGCGGCGACCATCGACTGCTCGTCCGGGTCGGACAGGTCGATGACGGCGTCGAGATAGAACCGCTCGCCGACGACCGCGGCCCGCTCCAGCACCCGGCGCTCCTCCGGTTCGAGCCGGTCGAGGCGGGCGGCGAGCAGCGAGGAGATCGTCGGCGGGACGGTGACGTTGCGCAGGCTGCCGGTGGCGATCCAGCGGCTGCCCTCCCGGCGCAGCAGCCCGTCGTCGACGAGGGCGGCGACCATCTGCTCGACGAACAGCGGGTTGCCCGCCGCCGAGGTGGTGATCCGGTTCACCAGGGCCGGGTCGAGCTCGTCGGAGCCCATCAGGCTGTAGATCAGGCGCTGGCAGCGGGCCTCGGTCAGCGGCGCGAGCAGCATCGACGTGGCGTTGAACTTTCCGCCGCCCCAGTGCCGCCGCTCCTCGAGCAGCTCCTGGCGGGCGAGGCAGAGCAGCATGATCGGGGCGTCACGGGACCAGTCGGCGATGTTCTCGATGAGGTCGAGCAGCGTCGTCTCGGCCCAGTGCACGTCGTCGAACCAGAGGATCAGTGGCCGGCGGGCGGCGAGGGCCTCGAAGAACGAGCGCACCGCCCAGAAGCTCTCCTGCGGGCCGAGCTCCGCGCCGCCGAGGCCGATCAGTGGCGCCAACGCCTCGACGATCTCCGCGGCCTGGTCGACGCCGTCGAGCAGCTCGCGCAGCCGGCGGCGGCCGTCCGGCGCGCTCTCGTCGGCGGACAGCCCGGTCGCCTGACGGACCATCTCCATCAGCGGCCAGTAGGCGATGCCCTCGCCGTAGGACAGACATCGGCCGGTGAGCACGGTCGCCCGGGGGGCCAGCGACGCGCAGAACTCCCCGACCATCCGGGACTTTCCGATGCCGGCCGAGCCGAGGACGGTGAACAGGTGGCAGGTGCGCTCCTCGACCACCGCCTCGAAGGCGTCCTGCAGCCGGCGGCGCTCCCGGTTGCGCCCGATGACCGCGGCGGTGAAGCCGAGCAGCGGCGCCCGCGCGCCGGGGCCGGCCTTCGGGTCGACCAGGCCGGTCAGCCGGTGGACACGCAGGGGCTCACGCTTGCCCTGCACGACCAGCGGGCCGACCGGGATGACCGTCACGCTGTGGCGGATGAACCGGTGGGTGGTGTCGCCGATGAGGATCTCGTCGGGCGGCGCGGCGCTCTCCAGCCGGGCGGCGACGTTCACCGCGTCGCCGGTGACCCCGCCACCGGCGACCGTGACCTCGCCGGTGTTGATCCCGATCCGCACCCGCAGCCGCAGTCCCCAGCGCTGCTCGAGGTCGGCGTTGAGCGCCTCCATCGCGGCCCGGATGTCCAGCGCGGAGCGCACGGCGCGCAACGCGTCGTCCTCGTGCAGGACGGGAATCCCGAACACGGCGAACACGGCGTCGCCGATGAACTTCTCGACCGAGCCGCCGTGGGTGTAGATCACTTCCCGCACGGTGGTGAAGAACTGCCACATCACCTGCTGTAGCGGCTCTGAGTCGATCTTCTCGCCGATGTCCGTCGACCGGGCGATGTCCACGAACATGATCGTTACGGTCTTGCGCGTGCCACTCCCGGCGGTGGGCAGGGGGTTCCCGCACCCGGAGCAGAAGCGCGCCCGCTCTGGATTCTCCTCCGCGCATGTCGGGCACGGCATCATGTGCCGGATCGTAGGCCGATCTCGGGCCCGTGCGGTGGGGGATGCGCTCAGCCGACGCGTCGTAGGTGATCCGTCCCACATCGATGCCACATTCCGGTCCTGGGGAGCCGCGTCCCGGTCCTGGGGGTGTGCCGCCGTGGCGGCGACGACGCGCCGGTGTGTGTCACCGTCCCCCGGCCGGGATGACCTGATCATGAGCTGATGTCCCGGCGCACCGCGATCAGTGCCCCCACCAGGGCGAGTACTCCCCAGCAGAGCGCGCCGGCCAGGGACGAGATCTCGAGTTCGGACGTCGGCCAGGCCAGCACTCCCAGGGGGGCGGTGGCGGGCCCGTGGAAGCGGGTCAGGTCGGTGAGCGGCTCGACGGCGGCACAGCCGCCCAGGGCGAGCAACGCGCCGGTCGAGCCGCGCAGGATCGTGCCGAGGCCGACGCCGATCATCCCCGCCGCGCACACCGTGACCGCGACGACGGCGTAGGCCCCGACCACCTGGCCCGGCCGGTCGAGATGCATGCCGGTGCCGCCATAGCGGGCGACGCCCACGGCCAGCCAGGCGAGGAACAGCGCCGAGCACATCGCGAGCCCGGTGCCCGCGACCGTGACGAACTGGGCCGCGGTGACCCGCGCGCGGCCCGGCACGGCCAGGAAGCTCAGCGCGGCCGTGCGGTGCCGGTACTCCTGTGCGACGACGAGGACACCGAACGCCATCACGGCGTAGGCGACGAACAGCCCGGACCTCGACCGCAGACCCTCCCAGAACGCCGGCGCCTGCTGGCCGGACCAAAGCATCAGCGGCACGTGCAGGACCACCACCGCGAGCAGGCCCGTGGCCTGCCAGCGACTGCTGGCGACCTTGAACAGCTCGGTGCGGACCAGAACGCCGACCCCGGCCTGGTGGGTCGCCATCACGGACCGTACCCGCCGGTGGCCGCCGCGCCGGCGAGCGGGCGGGTGAGTGAGAAGTAGACCTCTTCCAGGTCCGGGCCGTGCGTGTGCAGCTCGACGAGGGCGATCCCGTGGCGAGCGGCGACCTGGCCGACCCGCGCGGCGGTGCCGGCCGGGAGCGTCAGTCCGTCCCCGCCGGCGGCCGTCACCGCCAGGCCCTCGGCGGCGAGCAGGGTGGCGAGGCGCGCGGCCTCGGGGGTGTGTACCTCGACGTGCCCACGACCGTGCTGGTGGCCCAGCTCCCGCACGTCCGCGTCGAGCACGACCCGGCCCTCGCTGATGATGACGACGTTGTCGACGGTCTGCGCGACCTCGGCGAGCACGTGGCTGGACAGCAGAGCGGTGCGCCCCCGCGCGGCCCAGTCGCGCAGGAAGGACCGCAACCAGCCGATTCCCTCGGGGTCGAGGCCGCCGTTCGGCTCGTCCAGGACGAGCAGCTCCGGGTCGCCGAGCAGGGCGGTGGCGAGCGCGAGCCGCCCGCGCATGCCCAGCGAGAAGCCGCCGGTCGGCCGTTCCGCCGCGGCCTCGAGTCCCACGGTTGCCAGCACGTCCTCGACGCGGCGGCGGTTCACGCCCAGCGGAATCCCGCAGGCGCGCAGATGGTCCCGGGCGGTGCGCCCGGGATGGGAGGCGTTGCCCAGCACCGCGCCGACCCGGCGGGCAGGGTGATCGAGCTCACGATAGGGTCGGCCGAACAGCAGCGCCTCGCCGGAGTTCGGCGCCACCAGGCCCAGCAGGGCGCGCAGCGTCGTCGTCTTGCCGGAGCCGTTCGGCCCCAGAAATCCGGTGACCGTTCCCTGGCTGACCGTGAAGGTCACGTTCCGGACGGCGTGGTGGGACCCGTATCGCTTGGCCAGGCGCTCGATGTGGACGACGGCGGTGACGGGAGCCTCCCGGCGGATGGTCCGAACGGGGCAGCTCCTACGGTAGCCTGTCGCTGCCGCCTGTCCGCTCGCGGGTTACCCGGTTGTCTCGTGACCGGTCGCGTCGCCGCGTGGTTCGTCCACTGCGATCAGTGACAGCAGTTCGACGAGCCTGGCACGCTGCGGGGCGTTCAGCCGCCGGGTGAGGACCGCCACGCTGTCCGCCTGCCGACGCTGCCCCTCGGCGAGCGCCTCCTGACCGGCCTCCGTGAGGGCCAGCAGGACGGCGCGCCGGTCGGTCGGATGCGACCGACGGGTGACCAGTCCATCCGCCGCCAGAGCGTCCACCGTCTCGGTCATCGTCCGCGGGGCGACCGTGACCGCGTCCGCGAGATCGCGCAGCCGGCACGGCCCGGTCTCCGCGAGCAGCCGCAGCACCTTGAACCTGGCCAGGGAGAGCCCCACGCTCGCCCGCAGTGCCTCGTCGACGGTGACGCGGACCCGATGGGCGGCCGCGAGCAGCAGGTCGACGGCGGCGTCGCCGGTGCGTGGGGGCGGCATCGGGGGGCCTCCTTGGCTATGGTGATGGAGATGTCATATTAGGTGAACTTGCCTCATTGTGAGGTAGCCTCGCTAAAACCCGAGTCAGAGTCTGACACCCATGGAGCGCACATGGACGCACTCACCTGCCTGCTGACCCGCCGCACCGCCACCCGCCTGGTCGAACCCGGCCCGACACCTGACCAGATCACGGCCATTCTCGGCGCCGCCACCACCGCGCCGGATCACAAGATGCTGCGACCATGGCGCTTCGTCATCGTGCGCGGCGAGGCGCGGACCACTCTCGCCACCGCCATCACCGCGGCGGCCGAGGCCATCGGCGACCTGCCCGAGCCGGTCGTGCGCAAGGCCGCTGGCAAGGCCACCCGGTCCCCCGCGCTCATCGCGGTCATCGCGGCTCGGGTGGAGTCCCGGGTGTCGGTCGCCGAGCAGGACGCCTCGGCCGCCGCGGCGGCGCAGAACATCTGCCTGGCCGCGCACGCGCTGGGCGTCGCCTCGGCGTGGAAGTCGGTGCCGCTGCCGGACAGCGCGCCGGTGCGGGCGTTGTTCGGCGTCGCCGCGGGCGAGGAGCTCGTCGGCTGGGTCGAACTCGGCACCCAGGCGCCGAATGTTCCCGTTCCCCCGCGCGCCGCCGTCCCCCTCGGCGAGGTCGCCGCGGAACTTGAGGTGGACGGCTCGCTGCGACCGGTCGCCACTGCGGCGCCCGTCATCGTCTGACACGGCGCCATCGGCGGCCGAATCGGCCGTGTTCGGCCGGTTCCAGCTGGTTCGAATCGCTTCGGTCGGTTCGGTCGTTTCCCTGACAGGACCGGCGGTTCGCCCAGGTCCCGACTGCCCGGGTGGCGTGGGGCCGGTTCCCCGAAAGATGCCCCGAGGCGAGCGGAAGGCTACCTAAGCTGGAGCGCAGGTCCAGGTCGAGCGGTCCCGATTCGGGGTATGACTCGGCTCCCGACCTGCGACGGGAGGTACGCCGTGTGCGGTGCGCAGGCACCCGGACGTCACGGAGTCACCCCTGTGCGCCCAGAACGCGGCCGGCGGTGGGCCCCCGGTGGCCTGCTGGTCGCCGTGCTGGTCGGCTGCTCGGTGCTGGTCGGCTGCTCGCAGTCCGGCGCGCCCGCTGACGGGGCCACGGCGGCCGCGGGCAGTGGCATCAGCACCAGCCCCTACCCGCCCGACCCGCCCGGCCCGGCCGGCTCGGCCGGCTCGGCCGCGACCAGCTCCACACCACCCGCGGCCTCCGCGCCGGCCGCCTCCGCGCCGGCCTTGGGCCCGCAGCCCGATGGCGCCGCCGGCGGCTCCGCGGCCCCGGATGCCGTCGGCACGGCGGCCGCCCCCGGCGGTGGTCCCGGATCTGGCGTGGCGACCCCGTCCGGCGCCCCCGGCGGATCGGGTGGTTCCGCCGGATCGGGCGGGACCGGCGGATCGGGCGGGACCGGCGGTGTGGACCTGCCGCAGGTGCCGACGCCCCTTCCGTCCGCGGTGTTCGTGGGGGAGGCGTGCGTGCCCAGCCGCAACACGGGTCCGGCGATGGCCGTCAACGGCCTACCGCTCTACTGCCTTCCCGACGCGGGTGGCGCCGGCGGTGCGGGCGGGCGCTGGACCACGCAGGCGCCGCCCCCGCCGACCCAGGTCGCGCCGCAGGAGGGCGGCCTGTGCCAGCCCGGCGACATCGGTCGGATCGTGCCGAACGCGGCCGGCCGGCCACTGTCCTGCCTGCGGGACCCGAACGGCTCTCTCAGCTGGTCGGACGTCTCCTGACCGTCAGCCGCGCCGCCGCGCGCGGCGGGCGGTGAGCGCCTCCGCGAGCGACCAGGCGCTCGGCAGGACCAGCGCGGTGACGGTCGTCGCCCACGCCCACGGATGGTCGGCCAGGTAGGGGACCGCGTCGTCGCGCAGCCAGTCGAACAGTGGATCGCGCAGCACCGGGACGGCACCAGCGGCGGCGATCACCACCAGGACGCCGGCCGCGACGACCGCGAGGCCACCCGGCAGTCGCCGCCAGCTCGGCACCCCGAGCACCAGGAGTCCGAACAGCGCGATCGCGATGCCGAACGCGCCCAGGGGCCCCGAGCAGATCAGCCCGGCCGCGCTGCCCAGCGCCACCAGCACCGCTCCCAGCGCGATCATCACCCGACGGCGGCCGCGGGCGACGTCGCGGACCAGCTCGAAGCCCAGACGGGCGGTCGTGCGCGCCACGAACGCCACGGGTCGCACCGGCTGCGGCAGAAACCGCGCGGACGTCAGCCAGGCGGTCACCACCGCGATGATCTGGGCGACATCGCTGACGAGGATGGGTCCCTGCGCCGGGTCGGTGATGCGTTCGTCCGACACCCGGCAGGCGCGCAGCACCTCGTCGACCGCCCGCGGCGCCAGCAGACCCGGGGCTACCGGTCGATCTCCGCCGCCGGACGGCGTGCGGCCCCGTCCCACCGCCGGGGTCGTGGCGCCGGCCTCGCGGGCCGCGACCCGGGCCGCCGCCGCTGCCGCCAGGGAGATCACCTCGGCGCCGCCGGCCGCCTCGGCCTCGGCCGGGACCCCGGCTGGCGAGGTGGCTGGCGAGGTGGCCGGCGAGGTGATGGGCGAGGTGGCCTGGGACGCGGGTCGAGCGGTGGGCGGGGAGGCGGCTGGCTGATCGGCGGCGCGGGCGGCCTGGCCGGCGGCGCGGGCCTGGTCGACGGCGGCGAGGAAGTCGGCGGTGGGACGGGGATCGACGCCGGCGGCGTTGTCCTGGCGGACCGTCTGGGCGAGGCCGACGAGTTCGGCGGCGGCGATGTCCCGCTGCGGCCCGGCGGCCACCCAGGTGGCCGTGACCGGCAGGCTTGGGGGAACCGGGGCGGCCGGGTCGAGCAGGAACGCCAGTTCGTCGCGGACCTCCGCGGTGGGCGGCGTGCCGGCGACGTCGGCGAGGTCGTCGATCAGGTCGGTCAGCCAGCCCCGCCGGGCCAGCGCCGCCGGGCCGTCGGGCGGGACGGCCAGGTCGCGCCGCGTGACCAGCCGGCGGGGGTCGAGCAGGATCCGCGCGAGCCAGCCGGCGCCGTCGAGCCGGCCCCACATCCAGTCGTTGGCGCGCCACGACGCCTTGGCGAACGCGGCGAAGTTCCCCAACCGCAACCCGGTGACCTTGTCCTCCGCCAGTTGGCGGGTCGAGTCGAGGGCGTTCGGCAGGTCGGCGCTGAGCTGGACGAGCTCGATCGGCTGGTCCAGCACGGCACCGGAGATCTCGTTCTCGACCAGATGCAGGTCGAGCAGGGCGATCACGGCCGCCGTCCCGCCCGTGGGCAGGTAGTCGACGAAGTCGGCGAGCCCACGGGCGGCCAGGGCCCGCCGCTGCCCGACAGTGAGGCCCCGCGTCCGCGCATCCGGCCCGCCGCCTGGTTCCCCCGCCCGCACCTCGGACGTCCCGGCCGTCGACGTCTGGGCGGCCGACGTCCGAGGGGTGGACGTCTGGGCCGTCGACAAGCGGGGAGTGGACGGTGCCGACCGCCGGACCATCGCGGCGAACTCGGCGCGCGCCCGCTCGACGACCAGCGCGAGCGACTGCCAGGACTCGTGCAGCCGGTGTCGACCGCGTTCGCCTGCCGGGTCGCCGCGCAGCCAGCGGCGGGTCGCCTCGGCGGCGACGGCGTCCGTCGGTTCGCCCGGCAGCGCGGCCAGGGTCTCGGTCACGGTCGTGAACACACCCGGACGAGGACCGGAGGTGTAAAGCCACGACGGGCCGCGCGCGTCGCCCACGTCTGTCCGGTCGTCGTCCAGCGGGGATCGCCGGCCGCTGACCGGACGGGTGTCGCCGGCGGGCGGGGCGGCCTCGTGCACCGCGGCGGCGAGGCTGGCCAGGCGGGTTCGGTCGGCCGGCGCGGGGCACAGGACGTACCCCTCGTTGATCATGGAGATCAGGATGCCCTTGACGCCGTCGAGGGCGGGTTGGCCAAGCCGCCAGAGCTCGTCGGCGCCCGCGGCGTCCGGAAGCTCGCCGGGCAGGGTCTCGAGCACCGCGGCCGCGGCGGCCGCCGCCATCGCGACCCGCGCGGTGGCGTTCGCCCGCACCGTGTCGGCGTCCGGCGGGCGCGGTAGATCCGCCCGGTCGGCGAGCACCCGCAGCAGCGCCTCGACCACCGGCGCCGAGATCCGCTCGGCCATGCCGCGCCGGTAGGCATCCCACACCCCCGCGTCGGCCAGCCGGGCCGTGCCGGCCGGCGCCAGGCGCAGCAGCCGCCGCCGGGTGGCGCGGGCGCTTCGCACGGTGTCGTTGTGCGCGCGCAGCGCGGCGAGGTCGGTGCCGATCGACTGGTTCAGCGCCGCGTCGAGCGCCCCGAGCAGGGTGCCGCTCGCCGCCGGCGGTGGTGGCAGCGCGGGGCCGGGAGCGGAACCGGCGGCACGGCCGGCGGCGGGGTCGCGACCCTGGTCGACGGGACGCGGCGAGGGCACCACGTAGGTGAGCACCCGGCGGACCTGGCGGGCGGCGGGCTGGTCGAACACGGCCGCGAGCGCCGGGCCGATCGGCCGGTTCACGAGGATGCCGCCGTCGGAGGCGAAGAACCCGCGCGCGCTGTTGACGTAACGGGCCATGTCCGGATGGGCCTCGTCGACTGTGCGCCCCACCGGCACGTAGGCGGGCTCGAACGCCCCGGGGAACGCGGAGCTGGCCCGGCCCGCGAGCGCCAGGCGGGCGATCGCCCCCGGCTCGGTCAGGTCCCGGGTGCCGAACACGAACAGGCCGCGGTAGTCGACGTCGTACATCGTGCCGCCGAGGGAGTCGGTGTGCTCGCAGACCTCGCCCCGCAGGATCGTCGTCGTGACGAACATCGAGGTCGGGCGGGCGACCGGCGGCCGGTGCGGGGTGGCGGTCGCGGCGATCGCGCGCAGCGCGGTGTCCAGCGCGGGCAGCACGGCCTCGTCCCCGCGCAGCAGCGATGGGAACGTCCGCTCCCGCGGGGTGCGCATGAGCGTGTCCAGGGCCCCGAGGGACAGCCACAGTTCGCGCAGCGGCGCCAGCGTGGCACGGTGGGTGTTGGCGAAGCCGAGCATCGTCGCGTTGATGCCGCCCGCGGACGCGCCGGCGAGCACGTCGACGGCGAGCTCGACGTCCAGGATCTCCATCAGCCGGGCGTAGCGGCTGGCCACTGCCGCGTCGGCCGCGGCAAAGGCCGCTGAGCCGGGAACGGGGGCGGCCGACCTGGAGGCGGCCGGGCCGGAGGCGGAGACGTGGGTGACGGGGACGGCGGGGCGGTGGGAGCCGGTGCGGGTCTCCCGGGCGGCGACGGCCAGGTTGATCTCGGCGGCCACCCCGCCCATCCAGACCGCGAGGCTGGCGCCTCCGGTCATCACGACGGCGAGCCGTACCTCCTGGGTGGCGGCGTCATGCACGGACGACTCCGGCACATCCGGCGGCTCCGTCACGCATGGCGACAACAGTAGTCGCGTCGGACATCGCACCGTTCGGCCGTTCGGTCGGCGGCCGTCGGTCTCTCGGTGGGATCAGGGATGTTTCGGCGGGCGAAGCCCACTTGTCAGCGGGTTACTCGTGGGTAGCATGGGAAGAACGTACTCACGAGTAGCCAGCCGGATCCGGCCCCGCGCGCCGCCCCGGCGCTCCCGAAAGGAGCCGTCCATGGGCCACTACCGGAGCAACCTGCGCGACCTCGAGTTCAATCTGTTCGAGCTGTTCGGTGTCGAACGCACCCTCGGCACCGGGCCGTTCGAGGAGATGGACGTGGACACCGCGCGCCAGGTCCTCGTCGAACTCGACCATCTGGCCTCGGGGCCGGTGGCGGACTCCTTCACCGACGCCGATCGCAACCCGCCGACCTTCGACCCGACCACGGGGTCGGTCACCCTGCCCGAGTCGTTCAAACGGTCCTACCAGGCCGTGCTGGACGGCGAGTGGTGGCGGCTGTTCGTCCCGACCGAGGTGGGCGGGCTCGGCGCCTCGCCGACGGTCGCCTGGGCGGGCTCCGAGATGCTGCTCGGCGCGAACCCGGCCGTGTTCATGTACATGGCCGGGCCGACGTTCGCGTCGATCCTGCACCGCGTCGGCAACGACTGGCAGCGCACCCTCGCCCGCTACGCGATCGACCGGCGCTGGGGTGCGACGATGGTGCTCACCGAGCCGGACGCGGGTTCCGACGTCGGCGCCGGGCGCGCGCGGGCGGTCCAGCAGCCGGACGGCACCTGGCACGTCGAGGGTGTGAAGCGGTTCATCACCAGCGGTGACTGGGATGTGCCGGAGAACATCATGCATCTCGTGCTGGCCCGCCCCGAGGGGCACGGTCCGGGCACCAAGGGCCTGTCGATGTTCGTGGTGCCGAAGTTCATGCCGGACCCGGCGACCGGCGAGCCCGGCGAGCGCAACGGCGTGTACGTCACGAACATCGAGAAGAAGATGGGCCTGAAGGTCTCGGCGACCTGCGAGCTGCGCTTCGGCGAGCGGGCGCCGGCGGTCGGCTGGCTGGTCGGCGACGTGCACGAGGGCATCGCCCAGATGTTCCAGGTCATCGAGTACGCGCGGATGATGGTCGGCACCAAGGCCATCGCCACCCTGTCCGCCGGATACCTGGCGGCGCTCGACTTCGCCCGCACCCGCGTGCAGGGCGCGGATCTCACCCGCGCCGCCGACAAGTCGGCGCCCCGCGTGACGATCATCAACCACCCGGACGTCCGCCGGATGCTGATGGCGCAGAAGGCGTACGCCGAGGGCATGCGCTCGCTGGTCCTCTATACCGCGACCTTCCAGGACCGGGTGGCCCTGGCGGAGGCCCGCGGTGAGAGCGACGACCTCGCCGTGCGGGTCAACGACCTGCTGCTGCCGATCGTCAAGGGCGTCGGCTCCGAGCGGTCCTACGAGCTGCTCGCGTCGTCCCTGCAGGTCCTCGGCGGCTCCGGCTACCTGCAGGACTACCCGATCGAGCAGTACATCCGCGACGCCAAGATCGACACCCTGTACGAGGGCACGACGTCGATCCAGGGTCAGGACCTGTTCTTCCGCAAGATCGTGCGGGACCGTGGCCAGGCGCTGACGGCCGTGCTCGGCGAGATCCAGACGTTCGTCAAGGACGAGGCCGGCAACGGCGAGCTCCAGTTCGAGCGTGAGGCGCTGGGCACGGCGCTCGACGACGTTCAGGGCATGGTCGGGGCGATGGTCGGTTACCTCACCGGCGCGGCCGAGGACGCCCGGCAGGTCTACCGGGTCGGGCTGAACTCCACCCGGCTGCTGCTGAGCATCGGCGACCTCCTCGTCGGCTGGCTGCTGCTGCGCGGTTCCGAGGTGGCGCTGCGGGCCCTCGCCGAGGGAGGCGGTGAGGGCGGCCGGGACCGCGCCTTCTACCAGGGCAAGGTGGCCGCCGGTCGGTGGTTCGCGGCGAACGTGCTGCCCGAGCTGCGGACGCGGCGCGCCATCGTCGAGTCCACCGGTCTCGCGCTCATGGACCTGCCGGAGGAGGCCTTCTGACGGCCCGGCCGGGCGGCGACCAGCCCCGACGCCACCCTGGGTGATCGATTACCACGGACCGCGCGAGACTTCGCGCGGTCCGTGGCATTTATCGCGCGGTGTGGTTGTATTGGGTTGGATTGCGGGTAGGGCGGCGGGCATGGGAATCCCGTTGAGCCTCGCATTCTTCACCCTCGGAGCCGTTCTCACCTTTGCCGTCGATGCTCATCCGTCCGGCCTTGACATCAGCGCCGTCGGCGTCATCCTGATGCTCGTCAGCCTGGTGGGGCTCGGCATCACGCTTTACCAGAACCAGTGGCGCCGGAAGATCGTCGAGGAGTCGGTCGAGAGCGGCGTGCCGTCGCCCGTCTCCGTCGACGGCACGGTGATCGTCGACCCGGGCATGCACTACGAGGCGCCGCGGCGCCAGGAGCCGGGGCTCACCCCGGACGAGGACCTGAAGGCGAACGGGGTGCGCCACCCGGAGTTTGAGCAGCAGGAGGTCGTCCACGTCAGCGAGACCCAGCGCCGCCCCGCCTCGCGTTCGTGACCTGTACCGGCATCGGCGTCACCCGATCTGCCGTCCTACCGCTGATCCGCACCTGTCTGGTCCCGCCCGCCGCCCGGCCCGATCTCCCGCACGACCGGCCCGTCACACGGGCCTCGGGAGATCGGCCGGACGCTGTCACGAGGTGCGCAGCGGGGGGAAGGCCTGGTCCAGCTCGTTGCGCATGTCCCGCTTCAGAAGATCGTCCGACTCCGAGGAGGACTGCCCCTCAAGGAGGAACCTGGCCACTCGGAGGGTGAGGTCGACCCGTTCGGCCAGGTTCAGCGTGCCGGTGAAGCGGCCGCTGGAGTTGGCGGAGGTCAGAACCTTGGCGACGAACTCGTCCGCGGCCTGAAGTGCCTCCACTCGCGTCATGGTTCCACCTCTTTGTGCCGGAATCCGGTCAGAGGCGCAACCGTACCAGGCAACCTACGGTGCGCCGTTGTGTGCCCCTCTCGCGTGCTGTGTGCCCGTCTCGCGCGCCCTGTGCCTATCCCGGGTGTTTGTCGCGACCTGGATGCCCAGGCGGGTCGATCACGACCAGGCGAGCGTAAGGGTGGGATCCGTCAGCATGGCGCCGACGTCGGCGAGTACCGCGGCGCCCAGCTGCCCGTCCACGATCCGGTGATCGAAGGACAGCGCGAGCTGTGCCACCGTACGCGCCGTGATCTCGCCCTCGTGCACCCAGGGTGCCGGGCGGATCGAGCCGAGCGCGAGGATCGCGGCCTCCGGCGGGTTCAGGATCGGTGTGCCGATGTCGACGCCGAGCACCCCCACGTTGGTGATGGTGATCGACGCGCCGCGCAGCCGGGCCGGCGGGAGCCGGTCCGCCCGCGCGTCCTCGGTCAGCGAGGCCAGCTCCCGGGCAAGGGTGACCAGGTCGAGCCGGTCCGCGTCGGGGATGTGCGGCACGACCAGCCCGCGCGGGCCCGCGACCGCGATGCCCAGGTTCACCCGTTCGGCGACCTGGATCTCCGCCCGGCCCGCGCCGCCGTCCTCGACCCAGCGTGAATTGATCATCGGGTGGCGGCGGATCGCCACCAGCAGGGCACGGGCGACGAACAGCAGTGGGGTGACCTTGACGCCGGCGAACTCGGGCAGCGCCGAGATCCGCGCCCGCGCCGCCATGGTGGCGCTCGCGTCGGCGCTGAGGAACTCGGTGACATGTGGTGCCGCCGCGACGCTGGCGACCATCGACTGCGCCATCATCCGGCGTACACCGACCACCGGCACGTGCCAGGTGCCGGATGCCGTGGCGTAGGTCGCGTCCGCCGGGATCTGGCCCACCAGCCCGGTGCCGCCCGGCGCGGCCGGCCTCGCGGGAGCGGGGGCCGGGGACGTCGCAGGCGGAACCGGGGGAAGAGGCGTGCCCGGCCGGGGCGACGGTGCGCCGGCCGGCGCCGGCCGTCCGCCGACGCGCGGCGCCGCCTCCACGTCGGTCCGGCTGATCGTGCCGTTCGGGCCGGTGCCGACGATGGCGGCGAGATCGACCCCGAGGTCGCGGGCCAGCTTGCGCACGGGCGGCTTGGCGAGCACCGCCGCCGCCGACCCGGCGGCACGGGGCGCCACCGGCGCCCGGCGCGGACTGCGCCGGCGTGGCTGATGGGCACGCGGGCCGTAGCCGACGAGCACCGGCACGCGCTCGCCACCGCCGTCACCACCATCACCTCGACCACCATCACCTCGACCACCATCACCTCGGCCACCGTCGCCGCCGCCGTCGCGAGCACCGCCGCTCCGGCCGGCCGAGCTGCCCGGCTGCCCCCCGGGGGAGGCATCCTGCGCGGGCCCGTCGGCGTCGGCCGTTCGGATCGTCAGCAGGGGAGCGCCGACGGGGAGCGTGGTGCCCTCCTCGGCGTGCCGGCCGACCAGCACCCCGGCGAAGGGGCTCGGGATCTCGACGACCGCCTTGGCGGTCTCCACCTCCACGAGCGGCTGGTTCACCGTGATGGCGTCGCCGACCTGGACGAGCCAGCGGACGATGTCCGCGTCGGTGAGGCCCTCCCCGAGGTCGGGAAGCCGGAACTCTCGCTGCGTCACGGGTAGGTCCCCAGTTCGGATCGTGCGGGCGGCGTGGGTTGCCAGGAGGCGAAAGGCAGACGGTCAGTAGGCGAACGGTCAGTAGGCGAACGGTCAGTAGGCGAAGGAACGGTCGACGGCGTCCAGGATGCGGTCGACGTCTGGCAGGTAGTGGTCCTCCAACCGGGCGGGCGGGTATGGCGTGTCGAAGCCGGTGACCCGCAGCACCGGCGACTCCAGCGAGTAGAACGCCTCCTCGGTGACGCGCGCGGCGACCTCGGCGGACACCGACACGTTCGACGGCGCCTCGTGCACCACGACGAGCCGCCCGGTCCGCCGCACCGACGCGAGCACCGGCCCGAGATCGAGCGGGGACAGCGAACGCAGGTCGATGACCTCGAGCGAACGCGCGTCATCCGCGTCGCTCACCTCGGCGGCGTCCAGGCAGGTGCGCACGGTCGGACCGTAGCCGACCAGGGTCGCGTCCGTGCCCGTCCGCACCACGACGCTCGCGTGCAGATCGCTCGCCGCGCCCGGCGGCAGCTCGGCGAGCGGGCGCGCGTCGACCGTCCCCTTCTCCCAGTACCGCCGCTTCGGCTCCAGGAAGATCACCGGATCGTCCGACCGGACAGCCTGCTGGATCATGTGGTGGGCGTCGGCGGGGTTCGAACAGGCGACGACCTTCAGCCCGGCGGTGTGGCAGAAGTACGCCTCGGGGGACTCGCTGTGGTGCTCGACCGCGCCGATGCCGCCGCCGAACGGGATGCGGATGGTCACCGGCAGCCGGATCCGGCCCGCGGACCGGTAGTGCAGCTTCGCGAGCTGGCTGACGATCTGGTCGAACGCCGGGTAGACGAAGCCGTCGAACTGGATCTCACAGACCGGCCGGTAGCCGCGCATGGCGAGCCCGATCGCGGTCCCGATGATCGCCGACTCGGCGAGTGGCGTGTCGATCACCCGGGCCTCGCCGAACTCGCGCTGCAGCCCGTCGGTCACCCGGAACACCCCGCCGAGCGTGCCGACGTCCTCGCCCATGACGATGACCTTCGGATCGGCGGCCATCGCGGCGTGCAACCCCAGGTTGAGCGCCTTGGCCATGGTGATCGGCGCCGCCGCGGTGGTCGCGCCCGCCGCGGCGGGCCGGTCGGCCGGGCCCGGGCCGCCGTCGCCCGCGCCGGCGCTCTGGTCGTGGGGCCCCGGCCGCCCGTGCTGCTCGCCGGAGATGACGGCCTGGCTGGTCACCACGCCTCCTCGGAAACGCGCGCTTCGCCCGCCACGAGTCCACCCTTCCGGCCGTTCCCGTTCGGCCCGTTCGGCCTGTTCGGCCCCGGTGGGCCGTCCCGCCACCCATCCTCCCCGTCTGCGCCGAACTGCGCCGTGAACGCCGCGCGCTGCGTCGACACGAGCTCGTTGTCAGCGACCTGTACGTGGTCGAACAGGCTGGTCGGGGCGGGATCGGGCATTGTCGTGCATCGGGCGCGCAGGTCGTGGGCGAGGGTGTCGGCCTCGAGGGCGATGCGCCGCTCGCGATCCTCGTCGAGCAATCCGTCGGCGCTCAGGTAGGCGCGCATCCGGTCGAGCGGGTCGCGGCGGCGCCAGGCGTCGAGCTCGGCCGCCGACCGGTACCGGGTCGGGTCGTCCGCGGTGGTGTGCGCGCCCATCCGGTAGGTCACCGCCTCCACCAGGACCGGCCCGCGCCCCGAGCGTGCCCGTGCCAGCGCCCACCGGGTCACGGCGAGGCAGGCCAGCACGTCGTTGCCGTCGACGCGCACGCTGGGGAAGCCGAAACCACTCGCCCGGTGGAAGATCTCGGTGCGGCTCTGGCGGCGGGTCGGCTCGGAGATGGCCCACTGGTTGTTCTGGCAGAAGAACACCAGCGGCGCGCCGAACACGCCCGCCCAGCCGAACGCCTCGTTGACGTCCCCCTCGCTGGACGCACCGTCTCCGAAGTAGACGATCGCCGCCCCGTCGCTGCCATCGCGGGCCATGCCCATCGCGTAGCCGGTGGCGTGCAGGGTCTGCGAGCCGACGACGATCGAGTACAGCGCGAAGCCGTGCTCCGCCGGAGCCCAGCCGCCGAGACTGGCGCCCCGGAAGATCGCCAGGATCGCCGCCGGGTCGACCCCTCGGCACCAGGCCACCCCGTGCTCCCGGTACGACGGGAAGGCCATGTCGTGCGGCCCCAGAGCCCGCCCGGACCCCACCTGCGCCGCCTCCTGACCGCGCAGGCTCGCCCACAGCCCGAGCTCGCCCTGGCGCTGCAGGCTGGTCGCCTCCTCGTCGAGGCGGCGCACCAGCGTCATGTCGCGGTACAGGCCGACCAGATCGTCCGCGGTGAGGTCCGCGACGTGCGCCGGCAGGTCGATGTCTGCCGCGGTCGGCTCGCCACCGGGTGGGTCCGCCCGGCGTGGCTTCGACACGGGCGGGTCCGCTCCGGTGGGCAGGTCCGGTCCGGGCGACCTGGCCTCTTCGGGGACGGTGATCCGGTGACCGGTGGGGGTGAGCAGCTGCATGAGCTCCGTCACACTCGGCAACGATAGACCGTGGACAGCCGCTGGCAACCCGATCTGCCGGAAGGCTCGGTACGGTGTCGCCGTGACGAGTGAGCAGGACGTGACCCAGCCGCCCGCCCGCCCGCCGGTCGACCGGCAGATCGGGAAGGTCGGTGTCTGGAGCGGGCAGTTCGACTTCTCGCCGGCCGGCGTCGTGCGCGAGGCGATCGCCGAGCTCGACGAGCTCGGCTACCCGACGCTGTGGACCGGCGAGGTCAAGGGGCGGGAGGTGCTGGTCACCGCCAGCCTCGCGCTCGCGACGACCTCGCGGATCACCATCGCGACCGGGATCGCCCAGATCCTCGCCCGCAACCCGCTGACCATGACCGCCGCCCACCTGGCCCTCACCGAGGCGTTTCCCGGCCGGTTCCTGCTCGGCCTCGGCGTCTCGCACGCCGAGCTGATGCACATCCGCGGCGCCGCCTACACCCGGCCGCTGGCCCAGATGGCCGCCTACCTCGACGAGATGGACCGGATGGCGGCCGAGCAGTACCGGGCGGTGCCGCCGGGCGGCGTGCCGCCCCGGGTGCTCGCCGCCCTCGGGCCGAAGATGCTCGGCCTCGCCCGCGACCGCGCCGACGGCGCGCACACCTACTTCGTCCCGCCGGAGCACACCGCGGCCGCCCGGGAGATCCTCGGACCGGACAAGCTGCTCGTCCCCGAGCAGGCCTTCGTCCTGCACACCGACCCGGGCGAGGCCCGCGAGCTGGCCCGCCGGCACACCGGTTCCTACCTGCGGCTGCCCAACTACACGTCCAACCTGCGGCGGTTCGGCTTCGGCGACGACGACCTCGCCGACGGAGGATCCGACCGCCTGGTCGACACGATCGTGCCGTGGGGCGACGCCGACGTGCTGCTCGGCCGGATCAAGGAGCATCTCGACGCCGGCGCGGACCAGGTCGCCGTGCAGGTCCTCGACTTCGACCGCCGTGGCCTGCCGCGGCGGCAGTGGCGGGAGCTCGCGCCGGCGCTGCTCGCCCTGTGACCCGCGCTGCCTGATCGGGTGCCGCGCGGCGCGCGGGCTTGACGGGCGGGCCCGTGGGACGGAGAAACGTCGCATGGGGTGGGGTGGGGGGCCCGCGGGGCGCCGGTGCGCGTGGCCGCGGTTCGGGCTGGGCAGCGCCGCGCTCGGCGTGGCCGGCGCACTGGTCGCCGGGCTCGTCGCATGCTCGGTGCCGTACGGCGATGACAAGGACCAGGCGGGCCGCGCGTCCGGGAGCGCCACGCCGACCGGGCGGGTGGCCGCGGCCGCGGACGCCTCCACGGCCGCCACGCGTCCCGCGGGCGCCGGCGCGGGCCAGGACGGTCCGCGTCGGCCGACGGGCACGCCGGTGACCATCGCGTTCGGCGGGGACATCCACTTCGCCGGCTCCCCCGGCGCCCGGCTCGCCGCCGACCCGGCCACGGCGATCGGGCCGATGGCCGCGACGCTGTCCGCCGCCGACCTGGCGATCGCGAACCTGGAGACCGCGGTGACCACCGGCGGCACCCCGGCGCCGAAGGAGTACACCTTCCGCGCGCCGCCCACCGCGTTCGACGCGCTGCGCGCCGCTGGCATCGACGTCGTCACCATGGCCAACAACCACGGCATGGACTACGGCCTGGAAGGGCTGCGGGACTCGCTGCGGGGCGCGTCCGCCGCGCACTACCCGGTGATCGGCATCGGCGAGGACGACACGCGCGCCTTCACCCCCTACCGGACGACCGTGAAGGGGCAGCGGATCGCGGTCGTCGGCGCTACCCAGGTCCTCGATGACGAACTCGCCGCCGCCTGGACGGCCGGTCCGCACAAGCCGGGCCTGGCCTCGGCGAAGCAGGTCGACCGGCTGGTCGCGGCGGTGCGCGCGGCCCGCTCCGGCGCGGACACGGTCATCGTCTTCCTGCACTGGGGGACCGAGCAGCAGCAGTGCCCCACCGACACGCAGCGTTCCCTCGTTCCGCTGCTCGCCGCCGCCGGGGCGGACGTCGTGGTCGGCAGTCATGCGCACGTCCTGCTCGGCGGCGGCTGGGCCGACAGCGGCGTGTACGTCGACTACGGCCTCGGGAACTTCGTCTTCTACTCGTCGGGCAACGGCCCCAACACCGCCTCCGGGGTGCTGCGGCTGACGGTCGCCGGCCGGGCCGTCACCGACGCGACCTGGGTGCCGGCCCGCATCGTCGGTGGCGCGCCGCGCCCCCTGACCGGTGCCGCTGCCGGGCAGGCGCTCGGCGGCTGGAACGCGCTGCGCGGCTGCACCGGGCTTTCGGACACACCGCCGCGCTGAGCATTCAGACGGAGCATTCAGACGGAGGAGGCGGCGGTCCCGGTCCCGGCGCACTCGGCGCAGGTGCCGTAGATCTCCACGGTGTGCGCGACGTCGACGAAGCCCTCGGCCGCGGCGACGGCGGCCGTCCACGCCTCGATCTCCGGCCCGGCGATCTCGATCGTCCGCCCGCAGTCCCGGCAGACCAGATGGTGATGGTGGGCCTCGGTGGCACAGCGCCGGTAGACGGTCTCGCCGTCGTCCCGGCGGATCATGTCGACCTCGCCGCGATCCACCAGTACCTGCAGGTGCCGGTAGACGGTGGTGAGCCCCACCGCCGTGCCCTGGGAACGCAGCAGGGCGTGCAGGTCCTGCGCGCTGGTGAAGGCGTCCGTCTCGGTGAGCGCGGCGCACACCGCGTCCCCCTGACGGGTGGCGCGCACCGCTGTGCCCCGACCCGGCGCCCCGCGCCGGCCGGGCGGGCTCGTCCCGTTTCCCGTGGTGCTCACGGCCTGCTCCCTCCGCCACGCCCGTCTCCGCCGCGGCCGTGGATGTGGTCCGGGACGTGGACTGACGAGGTGTCGCGGGCCCAGGACCGCTGGGATCCTATTTTCGCATCTTCGCGAGTGGATTGGTCTGCTGTCGTGACCCTGTCGTCGAGGTACCTGCTGTCGAGGTACCTGCTGTCGAGGGACCTCCTGTCGAGGGACCTGCCGTCGGGCTTGTCGCCGGTCTCCGGGATGCCGTGACGGGGCAGGTGGCCAGCTCGTGCAGGTTCCCGGTGAGCGGGAAGGAGCGCACGGAACGCTCGCACCAGCCTCCGCGGCGCAGCGCGACCAGCTCGGCCGTGGTGCCGCGGCGGTCGTAGGCGAGCACGAACAGCAGCACCGCGCCGGGTCGGTGCGGCCTGGCCCGCACGGCCCGTTCGGCGTCCCCGCGGCCGATCACGGTGAGGAAGGTGGTCGCGGACCGGGGGATGCGCGGCGCGCGGCCGACGCGGGCGTCGTCGCTCAGTTCCATACCGTAGAGCCAGCCCGCCCGGGCCAGCCGGCCACCGATGATCACCGCGTCTCCCTCGCGGTACTGTGTGCGGACGGCGCCCGTCGCGGCGACCAGGCCCTCGATCGGGCGCACCTCGTGCCGCTCCCGCCACAGCGTGCCGACCCCACCCCCCGCACTGACCGGCACTGCAGCCACCCCCACCACGACGACCGCGCACGCCACCGCTACCGCCATCCCTGCCGCGTCCTTCGCCCCGGACGTGGCGGTCAGCGCCGGCCGTGTGCGGCGCAGCGTCGTGGCGGCCATCGTCGCCAGTTCGCCGGCCCCGGCCGCGGCGACGACGGCGAGCAGCGGGACCAGGAAGAGATTCGTCCGGCAGGCGCCGAACGGCCAGTAGCGCGCGCCGCTGGCGAGCAGTGTCACCAGCTCCGCCCCGCCGACGGCGATCAGCAGCGTCACGCCGTCAGGGCGTCGGCTCAGCGCCCGGACGCCGGCGAGCATCGCCACCGCGGTCGCGGCACCGACGATCGTCGTCGCCGTCCGGTGACCCTCGAGCAGGGCGTGCACCAGGTTGGGGTCGTAGCGGTCGATGCCCGGGGGCGTGCCGCCGAGGATGGCGCGTACCTGGTCGGCGGTGAACCGCAGCCCGCCGACGACGCCGCGCCCGGCGAGGAACTGGTCGTCCCAGAAGTGACTCGCCCGCTGGCTGGACTGGTGCGAGACGAACAGCGCGGCATGACCGCCGGCGAGCAGCAACGCCGGCGCCACCCGCCCGGCGGCCCGCCCCACCGCCAGTCCGACCGTGTGCACCGTGGTTCGCGAGCTGGCCGCCCGTCCTGCCCGTAGCACATCCGCGGCGGCCAACGGGACGAGCAGGAACACGGCGGGCAGCGAGACCAGCGCCAGCGCTCCGGCGGCCGTGCGGCGGCGCAGGCCGGCGCCGGGCGTTGTCCACAGCGCCAGGACGGCGAGGGAGACGACCGCCTCCAGCGCGTACGGCTTGAGCTGGGTCCCCGCGTCGATCACCGTGCCGCTCAGGGCGACGGCGACGGCCGTGCCGACCGCGGCGGCGACCCCGGTGAAGCGGCGCGCGTACAGGTACACCGCGACGGCGAGCACCGGCAACCAGACGCCCGCCGTGACGAGGCGCAGCGCCCAGGCATGCCAGCCGAGCGCGTCGCCGCTGACGCGGGTCAGGGCGATCGAGCCCAGCGACGACGGCGTGTTCGCCGCGCGCAGCTCCGGCCAGAACATCCGCCACGGCTCGCCCGCGAAGTGCGGGCGCCACAGCTCGTCGTACCAGAGCGGTCGGCTGATCCGGGCGTGCAGTGCGATCTCCACGCCGATGACCGCGACGGCGAGCCCGAGCGCGACCACCGCATCGCGTCGAGTCTTTTCCACAGGTTGTCCACAGGGCGCCGTCTTCCTGTGGACAACCGGGTCGATGGTGTCGATAGGACTAGTTCTGTTTGTAGTGAGCCAGGAACCGGTCGATGCGCCCGATCGCGTCGGTGAGGTCGCCCACCGACGGGAGGGTCACTATCCGGACATGGTCGGGATGCGGCCAGTTGAAGCCCGTGCCCTGCACGAGGAGGATCTTCTCCGCGGCGAGCAGGTCGAAGACGAGCCGCTCGTCGTCCTTGATCGGGTAGACCTCCGGGTCGAGCCGCGGGAACGCGTACAGCGCGCCGCGCGGCGGGACGCAGGTGACCCCCGGAATGTCGTTGAGCAGCCTGACCACCGTGTCCCGCTGTTCGCGCAGCCGGCCGCGGGGCAGCACCAGATCGCCGGCGCCGCCGTCCTCGGCTAGCGCGGCGAGCGTCGCGAACTGCCCGGGCACGTTCGCGCACAGCCGCATGTTCGCGAGGATGTTCAGCCCCTCGATGTACGACGACGCGGAGCGGCGCGGTCCCGACAGCACCATCCATCCCGCGCGGAACCCGGCCAGGCGGTACGCCTTGGACAGGCCGTTGAACGTCATGCAGACCAGGTCCGGCGCCAACGCCGCGGTCGCCACGTGCTCGGCATCGTCGTAGAGGATCCGGTCGTAGATCTCGTCGGACAGCAGCATCAGCTGGTGACGGCGGGCGACGTCGACGATGTCCTCCAGCACCCGCCGGTCGTAGACCGCTCCGGTCGGGTTGTTGGGGTTGATCACCACGATCGCCCGGGTCCGCTCGCTGACCTTGCTGGTGATGTCCGCGAGGTCGGGCGCCCAGCCGGCGGACTCGTCGCAGCGGTAGTGCACCGGCCGGCCGCCGCACAGGCTCACTACCGCCGTCCACAGCGGGTAGTCGGGCGCTGGCAGCAGCACCTCGTCCCCGTTGTTGAGCAATGCCTGCAGCGCCATCATGATCATCTCGGAGACGCCGTTGCCGAGGTAGACGCTCTCCGGCGTGATCCCGCCGATGCCCTTGCGGTTGTGGTAGCGCACGACCGCCTCACGTGCGGCGAGCAGCCCCTTGGAGTCGCTGTATCCCTGTGCGTCCGCGAGGTTCGCCGCGACGGCCTCAAGTACTTCCGGCGGTGCGGAGAAGCCGAACGGCGCCGGGTTGCCGATGTTCAACTTGAGGATGCGCTCGCCGGCCGCCTCCAGCCGGGTCGCCTCGTCGAGGACAGGCCCGCGGACGTCGTAGCAGACGTCGGCGAGCTTGTCGGACTGGGAGAACTCCATCTACCCAGAGTAGGTGGGGCGTCCAGCGCTTTTCCGTCGGGCCGGCACGCTGGCGGCCGCTTCACCCGGGGCGAGTGACCGCAGTGCCAGGGAGACCACGAAGAACGCCGCGACCGTGAGCACGATCGCGCCGCCGGCGGCGACGTTCCACTGTTCACTGATCGCCAGCCCGACCACCCCGGACGCGACGCCGACACCGATCGACACCGCCGTCATCGTTGCGGTGCGTGAGCACCACAGCCGCGCCGTCGCCGCGGGCCCGGCGATCAGCGCGACAGCCATGATCGTGCCCACCGCTGGCAGGGAGGTCACGACGGTCGCCTCGATCACCAACAGCAGGACGAGGTCGAGCCGCCGCGCCGGGTAGCCCGCCGCGGCGAGGCCGTCCGGGTCGAAGGCACCCAGCAACAGCTCCCTGCGCAGCGCGACCAGCACACCCAGCACGATCAGCGTGGTCACAGCGCTCACCACGATGTCGGCGGGCTGGACGGTCAGGACCGAGCCGACCAGGAAGGCGGTCAGATCCCGGCTGAACCCGTCCTGCGTCGACTGCAGCGCCATTCCGAGCGCGAACCCGCCCGACAGCACGACCGCTGTGACGCTGGTGGGCTCCTGGCCGCGCTCGCGCCCCCGCGGCCCGGTCAGCACCGCCACGACCGCCACGACGAGCACGCCGAACAGCCCCGCCCCCAGGACGAGCCCCAGCCCCAGCAGCGATGCGATCACCACCCCCGGAAAGGTGGCGTGCGTCAGCGCCGTGGTGAGGAAGCTCAGCCGCCGCAGCACCACCTGCACGCCGACCGCCCCGCAGAGCACTCCGACGATCACAACCTCGAGCAGCGCACGCCGCACGTAGCCGTCACCCAGCGAACTGAACAGCGTCACTGTGCCGCCCCCGTCCCCGCCCCCGCCCGCCGGACGCCCTGCCGCCGGATGCCCAGCCGCCAGGCGCTCTGTCCCAGCTGCACCAGCGCGTACCCGGCCACGAGCATCAGCACGATCGTCGCGCCGGCCGCCAGCCGCACGTCGTGGCCCACCGACGCCTCGTAACTGGCGCACAGCCCCAGCCAGGCGCCCGTCATCCCGACGCCCATCGCCACCGCGATGATCACGCCGAGCCGGTCGGAGAGCAGCCGCGCGGTCGCGGCCGGCACGACCAGCATGGCGATGACGAGAACGGTCCCGACTGCCTGGACCGATGCCACGACCACCAGCGCGATCACCATGTTGCCGACCAGATCCAGGGCGGTGACGTGATAGCCCACCGCCCGCGCCCACTGCGCGTCGAAGGCGCGCAGCAGCAGCTCCTTGCCCAGCCCCACCAGCACCAGACCCGCCAGCACGGCCACGGCGCCGGTCACCGCGATATCGGCCACCTTGATCGTCAGCACATGGCCGAACAGGAACGCGGTGAGGTCCGCCGTGTACGACCGCTGCCGCGAGACAAGGACAACGCCGACGGCAAAGAACGCGGTGAGCAGCACCGCCAGCGTGGCATCCTCGTTGACCTTCCGCGTCGCCGCGACCGCGGTGAACAACCCGACGGCGACCACCGCGCAGACGAGCGCCCCCGGAACGATCCCCGACCGGCCCGACGCCAGGAACCCGACGACGACCCCGGGAAACACCGTGTGCGTGATCGCGTCGGTGAGGAATGCCAGCCGCCGGAGCAGCACATAAACCCCGACAGCCCCGCACAGCGCCCCAAGGAGCACCGCCTCGACCAGCGCACGGGCCATGTAGGGCCGCTCGAACGGCGTGACCAGAAAACCGATCATGATCGGGCGAGGATCAGGCCGTGGTTACCGAGCTCCAGCGCGGCGCCGCCGTAGGCTGCCCGCAGCAGTTCCGGCGTCAGCACGTCACTCGGCGGCCCGAAGCCGAACTGATGGCGGTTGAGCAGGCAGACGCCGTCGCAGGTCACCTGTGCCAGACCGAGGTCATGGGTGGAGACCACCACCGCGGCGCCCTGGGCGGCAAGCGCCCGGATCGCGTCCAGCAGCGCCTCCTGGGACACAGCGTCAACGCCGTTGAACGGCTCGTCGAGGACCAGCGCCGCGGGCTGCGCCGCGATCGCGCGCGCCAGCAGGACGCGCTGACGCTGCCCACCCGACAGCCGGCCGAACCGGTCCGCCGCTCGGTGCTCGAGCCCTACCGCGGCGAGCGCTGCGGCGGCGGCCTCCCGGTCCGCCCGCCCGGGGCGCCGCAACCAGCCGATCCGCCGGTAGCGGCCCATCAGGACGACCTGAGCCACCGAGACGGGAAAATCCGGATCCAGCGTGTCCACCTGGGGCACGTACGCAACCTCGCGGCGCGCCTCGGCCGGTCGCCTGCCCAGTACCCTGATCGAGCCCGCCGTCACGGCCACCAGCCCGAGCACGGCCTTGATCAGGGTGGATTTGCCGGCGCCGTTCGGCCCGACCAGCGCGACGATCTCCCCCGCGCGCACCGTGCCGTGAATCCGCTCCAGTGCGGGACTGCGGCCGTACGAGATGCTCGCGTGATCGAAGACGATCGAGGCGTCGTCGGATGGCGGCATGCCCTAATTGAAAACGATTGTCGATGCCGCTGTCAATGAGAACTGCCCGCTACTCCAGACTGCGGGTGGATCGTTGGAGGAGGCGCCGCAGTTCGTGACCGAGAGAGCGCGGCTCCGTCAGTGGCTGGTCGAAGAGGACCCGAACCTGGTCGGCACCCTCCGCGTCCACCCGCCACAGATCCATGCCATCGCGGTCCAGGTCGCTGACGTGGGCACCGGCGACGTCGTCGTCGGCATCCGGTGGCAACCCGAGACACGCGAGCCGACGCATCTGGTCGGCATGGCGCGTGTTCAGGTGCTCGATCAGCTCCGGCGCATAGGCGCTGATGAGATCGGGCTCGGCGAGGGCGTACGTCGCCAGGTCGATGTGGCGGCCGACGGTGGCGTTGGACCACCGGCGTGCTGCGCCTCGTCTCTCGGCCGGGGGCAGGCAGAAGACCACATCGTCGACGGAGACCGCCAGCACCGAGAGGTCATCCAGCACCGAGAGGTCATCGGTGACGCCCTCGATCGTGCCAACTGTTCGACCGAGGGCAGCGAGCCTTCGCAGGATCTGGTCCTTCGTGCCGGGGACCAGGCGCAGCGGCCCGGCGAGGATCAGCCGTTCGCCGAAGTGACCCGGCACGTCAACCCAGCTTCGCCGCCCGTTGCGTGCGGCGCGAGCGATCCGGCTGTCCGCCCTGGCCATCAGTACCGGCTCCCCGCCGTCGTCGACCACGCCGACCCAGCCCCGTGCCTGCTCGCTGGGCAGCGTCAGCAGTGCGGTCCGACCGCTGGCAAGCACCGTGCGGGCTCGTTGCGCCATCGCGATCATGTGACTCTCGTGGCTCGCTGAGCTCACCGCGACCTCCTAGAACTTCAAGTAAGCCTCACTTAAGTCGCTCGACTGGTGGAGGTCAAGGGATCGGCGCCCCGGGGGGCGATGCGCACGCGTCGGCCGTGGTCCTCGTGTCCGCCCGGTACCCGCTCTGGGCCCACCGGGGTCTTGTCGACGGCGCGGGGATCCTAGGCTGTCGTAGTCGACGGATGTCGCGCCCTCGAGGAGGAGGTGCTGGTGATCTTCAAATTGGTCGGAGACGGTCGCCCGTACCCCGAACACGGCCTTGGCCAGCGGGACTGGGCAGCCATACCGCCCCGCCAGGTACGGCTTGACCAGCTCGTCACGACGAAGCGCGTTCTGGCGCTCGACGTGTTGCTCGATGAGGACTCGACCTTCTACGGCGACCTCTTTCCTCATGTGATCGAGTGGGGAGGTGCTCTCTATCTCGAGGACGGTCTGCACCGGGCGGTGCGCGCAGCGCTGCAGCAGCGCACCTCGATACACGCCCGGGTCTACGTCCTGGCCGGGCCAGCTCTCAGCGACTCCGCTCAGTCTTCGCTTGCGCGGTAGGTGACGTAGACGTCCTTCCCAACCTTGCTGAAGAGGTATCGCGGACAGGCGGATCCAGGCCGGTAGGCGGTGATCGGGCGGAAGACCGGCGACCGCATGACCTCCTTGCGCCGGCCACCCGCAGTCTTTGTCGCCTGACCGCCTGTGACATCGGGCGTGTCGACGCGCTCATACCACCCGCCGCAGTAGCGGATGTCGTGAGGCCGTGACGTCCAGGCAGGAGTGTGGAAGAACCACAGCAGGTAAGCCGTCCGCATCAGCAGGACGAGCGCAGCCAGGATCAGCAGGGAGCGGATGATGTTCCCAGCTCGTCCTTGCGCGAGGATGGGGCTCACAGAAACGGCAGCCTACGGGCATCCCGACGTACCGCCGGCATCCACCCTCGTGTCTCGCCTGATCAGACGTGTCCTCCCGTCTCATGCCGCTTGCGGCGCCGACTGTCCGTCCCCAGACCGCAGCGTGGTGAAGCGATCGAAGGCGGCCAACGGATCACTGGTTGTCACCATCGTCGGTGCATCTCGGAGCACGGTGCCGTCCGGCCAGAGGACCAACAGATCTCCGCCCTGGCCTCGCCTCAGCTTCAGCGATCGGTCGTGTACGAGCCGGTGGTAGTCAGTCGAACAGATCAGGATCAGGTTGGCGGGCTCCGTTCCGCCGTCGTCGGCGCGCCACTCCAGCAGGTGATGTATCTGCAACCACCGTCGATGTCGGCACCCTGGAAACTGGCAGACACCGCCGTCTCGCGCGTAAAATGCCCGTCGGAGCGTGGTGGTCGGACGTCGCCGCGTGCGCCCGAGGGCGAGGGGATTTCCCTCGGCGTCGGTCACTATCGTCTGCAGGATACTGTCGCACGACAGCTGTCGTGCGAGTGAGGGCGATAGCACCGGCCCTCGCTCGACCTCGCACCTCCGGCGGGTTGGTCGATTCTCCTTGCCCTGATCGGACTTGTTCGGGTCCTCGTGGACGGCGGCTCCGATCAGCGTATCGATATCGATGTGCACATTCACGATGTACGGGCTCGGATCCGCCAGCGTGGGGAGCCGCTGACCAAGGTAATGGCCGGCCATCGCGGTGACGGCGTCCGCCCTCCGCTGGGAGGCCTTCCTACTGTTCTTCTCTCTGACCTGAGTTCCGCGGGCGGCGGCGGCGGCGCCGTTGACGTCGTCGGCGCCCTCACCGTACCCTTGTTGCCGCTGTCGTCGTCGATCTTCAGTTGAAGAGAGACGAGGCGATCAAGCTTGCGCGCCGAGCACCGCAGGGCTTCGGTGACCCACTCGCCCTCGTTTTCCGGGGTCGCTATGCGGGTGATCGCCCGGACCTTCGAGTAGGAGATCCTTCCGTGGCCGAACGCCTCGCGTGTCTGCGGCAGGTCCTCGAGGGCCCGAGCCGCGCGCACGTACTCGTAGCAGGCGCGCAGGCCGACGCCGAAACGCCATGACAGCAAGTGCGCGCAGGAGGCCATGCCGTTTGCCCACGCCTTGCGCCGGTCGAACGTGGCGACCAGAACGAGCCAGTGGCACGTGGCGGCCGTAATCCGACCTGCCCAGGTGCAGACTCTCGCCTCGAGATCAGGGAGGGAAACAGTGTCTGGTTCTTGATCGAACATGAGTTCGATTCTGACCTCGAGCGACGGCGATGTCAATCGATGGAAGGGGAAGGGGCTGGGGTGTAGATGTTCGCTGAGGGTGAATCCGGGTCGAGGTTCGAATTTCCTCTAGCCTATGGTCGCTGTTGGGTGCGGAAGGCGTGAATAGGCTGAGCGTCTTGGTGTTGACGTGCACCGTGGTGCGGCCCGGGCGGAGGAATTCTCATGTGGGCATGCTCGTTCACCGGCGCGGATGCCCTTTTCTGGACCTCGCGCTTGACGGAGCCCACGTCCGAGAGCATCATCGATTGTATGTTCGAAGTTGTGGAGTTGGTCGGGGGTCAGTTCCGTAGGTAGGCGAGGACGGCAAGCACTCGCCGGTGGTCGGTGGTGCTCTGCTCCAGTCCGAGTTTGGAGAAGACATTGGAGATGTGTTTCTCTACCGCTCCACTACTCACGACGAGATGCGCGGCTATGGCGGTGTTGGATCGCCCTTCAGCCATGAGTGTGAGGACTTCTCGTTCGCGGGGGGTGAGGGTGGCCATGGGATCGTCGCGCCGATTACGTACGAGTAGCTGGGCCACGACCTCCGGGTCCATGACCGTACCTCCGGAGGCGACTCGCCGAACCGCGTCTATGAATTCACGGACGTCCGCGACGCGGTCCTTCAGGAGGTATCCGACCGCGCCGGCGCCATCGGCGAGAAGCTCTGCCGCGTACTGTTTCTCGACGTACTGGCTGAGAACCAGAACAGGAGATCCAGGAACCTCGGAGCGTGCTCGAATAGCGGCGCGCAGCCCCTCGTCGCGGTGGGAAGGAGGCATGCGGACATCCACCACGGAGACGTCGGGGCGATGGTCCGCGACGGCATCCACAAGGCTCGGCCCGTCTCCGACGGTGGCGACGACCTCGCAACCGGCGTCGGTGAGAAGTCGTCGCAACCCCTCCCGGAGCAGTACCGAGTCCTCGGCGATGACAACCCGCACAGTGAGCCAGCCCTTCTTCGGGTCCGGTAAGGATGTCGGTGGAGGCCGACGCTACCCGGAGAGGAGTCGTGTCCATTCACGGGTGGTGGGTTGAGTAGCTCCGTGTTGATGGTGGTTCAGGCGGCGAGAGTGTGTGTGGGGCGGGCCGTGCGCGGGGTGGGCAGCCAGGGTGTGCCGGCGAGGGCGAGGCGGAT
Source organism: Frankia sp. RB5 (assembly GCF_059816245.1). Classification (NCBI taxonomy): domain Bacteria; kingdom Bacillati; phylum Actinomycetota; class Actinomycetes; order Frankiales; family Frankiaceae; genus Frankia; species Frankia sp. RB5. Next base: position 1 of record NZ_JCBATA010000001.1, on the reverse strand, counting down.
G